>CANQXP010000048.1 GCA_947627885.1 uncultured Rikenella sp. | reverse complement strand
TATGAAGTGGAGCTGACCACGCCGCACAAGGATGTGAAGTTCCGGAAGGTGGGCGATAATACGATTGTGCTGGACGGACGTCTGGCGGGGAATCAGCTGGGCTTCGAGGCGGCGCTGACGGTGCGCACGGACGGGAAGTTCGTGAAGTCGCCGAAAAGTTCCGTCTTTATCGGGGTCGAGGGGGCGCATTATATCGAAGTGTATCTCTCGGCGGGGACGGAATACAGGAACGATTATCCGGCCTATCGCGGCGGCGATCCGAAAGCGTTGAACAGACGGGTGTTGGCTTCGCTCGGCGGGATCTCGTACGATTCGCTGAAGGCGGAGCATATCCGGGATTACCAGTCGATTTTCAACCGGGTTTCGCTGGATTTGGGGACTAACGGGCAGGCTGGGCTGACCACGCCGGAGCGGCAGCGGCAATATGCCGAAGGGGCTTACGATCCGGCTTTGGAGGCGCTGTTTTTCCAGTGGGGACGTTACCTGCTGATCTCCAGCTCCCGGCCGGGGACGATGCCGGCGAACTTGCAGGGGAAGTGGAACCATTCGACCAATCCGCCCTGGGCCTGCGACTACCACATGAACATCAACCAACAGATGATCTACTGGCCCGCGCCGCTGACGGGTATGCCGGAGGTCAACCGGCCTTTGGTGGACTATATTCTGGCGCTCCGGGAACCGGGCCGCAAAACGGCGAAGGAGTATTTCAACGCCCGCGGTTGGAGCGTGCATACGATGAACAATCCGTTGGGCTATACGGCCCCTGGGTGGGAGTTCAACTGGGGCTACGCGCCGAATGCGGCGGCGTGGCTAGCGCAGCACCTGTGGGAGCATTATGCTTTCTATCCCGATTCGGCTTACCTGCGGACGGTGGCCTATCCGGTGATGAAGGAGCTGGCGCAATTCTGGTTCGATTACCTGACGGTCGATCCGCGGGACGGAACGCTGGTAAGCTCGCCCTCCTATTCACCGGAGCACGGCAATATCTCGGCCGGGGCGACGATGGATCAGGAAGTGGTCTGGGATTTGCTGACCAATATCCTGGACGCCGACCGGGTGATGCCGGACCCGGACAGGGCGTTTATCGACAGTGTAAAATCGGTGCGGGAGCGGCTCTCACCGTTGAAAGTGGGCAAGTACGGCCAGTTACAGGAGTGGAAAGAGGACTTGGACGATCCGCAGGACAACCACCGGCATGTTTCGCACCTTTTCGCCTTGCATCCGGGGCGGCAGATTTCGCCGCTGACCGATCCGAAACTGGCGGATGCGGCCCGTCGGACTTTGGTTTACCGGGGCGATGACGGCACCGGTTGGTCGCTGGCGTGGAAGATCAATTTCTGGGCGCGACTGCTGGACGGGAACCATGCCTATGCCATGAGCCGCCGGGTGCTGCGGCCGGCGGGCAGCGGCACGAAAATGGCGACGGGGGGAGGCGCCTATTCCAACCTGCTCTGCGCCCATCCGCCGTACCAGATGGACGGGAATATGGGCTATGTGTCGGGTATTACGGAGATGCTGCTCCAGTCGCAGACGGGGACGGCCGCCGCTCCGGTGATCGACCTGTTGCCGGCTTTGCCTGTGGCATGGCCGGACGGCGAGGTGAAAGGCTTGCGGGCGCGGGGCGGTTATACGGTGGATATGAAGTGGAAAGACGGGAAACTGACCGAAGCGAAGATGATGCCGTCGGGACAGTCACCTGAAACCGTGACGGTGCGGTATCGCGGCCAAGAACAGAAAGTGTCGTTTACAGCGAAAGAAGAGAGTAAAACCTTAAAATTCTAATATATAATGAAAGAGATAACCGAGTTGGAGCCTAAGGCTCTGTGGGCGCAGTTCGCCAAGGTCTGCTCGATACCCCATCCCTCGAAGCACGAGGAGAAGATACGGCAGTATGTGATCGATTTTGCCAAAGGGCACGGCTTGGAATACCGGCAGGATGCGGTAGGGAATATCGTGGTGCGCAAGGCGGCCGCGAAAGGCTACGAAGGGCACCCGACGGTGGTGTTGCAGGCACACATGGACATGGTGCCGCAGAAGAACAGCGACCTGAAATTCAATTTCGAGACCGACCCGATTCAGCCGTATGTGGACGGCGAGTGGGTCAAGGCCCGCGGTACGACCTTAGGGGCGGACGACGGGATGGGGGTCAGCGCCATGCTGGCGATCCTGGAAAACGAAACGCTGGAGCATCCGGCGTTGGAATGCCTCTTTACCGTGGACGAGGAGACGGGATTGACCGGGGCCAACCAGTTGGCGACCG
Organism: uncultured Rikenella sp.; assembly: GCA_947627885.1. Taxonomy (GTDB): domain Bacteria; phylum Bacteroidota; class Bacteroidia; order Bacteroidales; family Rikenellaceae; genus Rikenella. The sequence goes on along the minus strand of CANQXP010000048.1, from coordinate 15,593 downwards.
ATATGCTTAAGGGCGATATTCTTATAAACCTCGATTCGGAAGACGAAGGGGAACTATATGTAGGCTGTGCCGGGGCGGTCAATGTGACGGCCAATTTCGAATATAAGGAAGAAGCAACGCCGGACGATTCGGTGGGGTATGAAGTTGCGCTGTCCGGGCTTAAAGGGGGACATTCGGGACTGGAAATCATTTTGCAACGGGGCAATGCCAACAAACTGTTGGCCCGTTTCCTGCGCGAGAATCCGTGCGCCTGGATCTCTACGATCGACGCGGGGGGGCTGCGCAACGCCATTCCGCGTGAAGCCAAAGCGATCGTGGCTGTGCCGGCGGCGCAGGCGACCGCGTTCGAGACAGCGGCAAAAGATTTCGAGGCGACCATACAACATGAGTTATCGCATGTGGAGAAGAGCATCAAATTCGAAGTGAAAAAGGTCAGCGCGCCGGCAATCGTCGCCGCGCGCGATTTCCAGACCCGTTTTATCGCTGCGCTGACGGCCATGCCGAACGGGATCATGCGGATGAGCGACACGGTGCCGGGGCTGGTCGAGACCTCGACCAACATGTCGCGGATCGAGATGGCCTGCGGCAAGGCGCAGCTGTTGTTCATGGTGCGTTGTATGGTGAATTACGGCAAGAAACAAGTGGTGGCGATGATCGACTCGGTGGTGGCGCTGGCCGGGGGCCGGATCGAAACGCAGGGCGATTACGACGGATGGGCGCCGAACCCGGATTCGAAGATCCTGCACGTGATGAAAGCGGGCTACGAGAAGTTGTTCGGCAAAACGCCGGAAGTGAAAGCGATCCACGCCGGGCTGGAATGCGGCATTATCGGGGCCAAGTATCCGCAGCTGGATATGATCTCCATCGGGCCGACCATGCGTTTCCCGCACTCGCCGGACGAAAAGGTCAATATCGCGTCGGTGGTGAAGTTCTACGACTTCCTGCTCGACACGCTCAGAAACCTTTAGGGGTTCTTGTCTGAAACTGTTAGGGGCGGTTATCCCGATGGATAACCGCCCGTAATGCGTTAAAGCACCTCGTCCGGATAGTCCGCCCGCTGTCCGGTAGACCTGCGCACCGGCATATTGGCTCCCGTACTGCGCAGGTAGTCGCTCAGGCTTTTGGCCAGCTTCGCCTCGATTTTTTTATACTTCGGCGTCGGATTTTTCAGCAGGTCGTGCTGTTCCGAAATATCCTCCCTGATATTGTACAGTTCGTTGTGCGCGTCCTCGTAGAAATGAACCAGCTTCCAATCCCCCATTCGCACCGCGCTCTGCGGTACCCCTACGTCCGCGCGCCGTTCGCCCCAGCTGTTCGGATAGTGGAAATAGAGCGGCCGTTCTTTCCATATCGTCCGCGCGCCGCCCCCTTTGGTCAACGCCGGCGTGAAATCCTGCCCGTCGATATGCTGTACCGTTTTATAATCCTTAATCCCCGCCATCGCCAGAATGGTCGGATAGAAGTCCTCGATAATGACCGGCGTGGCATTCACCGTTCCGCCTTCGGTCACCCCCGGCCAATAGACGATCATCGGTTCGCGGATGCCGCCTTCGAAACAGGCCCCCTTGCCGCCCCTCAGCGGAGCATTGGCTCCCTCGTGCCGCGCGCCCACGCTATATCCGCCGTTATCCGACATGAAGATGAAGATCGTGTTGTCCGCGATCCCTTTCTCCCGCACCAACTCCATCAAATCCCCCAGGCTCTTGTCCATCCCCTCGACGATCGCCGCATATTCCGCCTCGACCTCCGACATCCCCCTGTCCCAGTATTTCTGGATAAACCGCTTGTCCGCCTTGAACGGCGCATGGACGGCGTAATGGCTCATGTAAAGAAAAAACGGCTTGTTCACAGCCGCCGAGCTGTCGATCAGTTTCGAGGCCTCCAAGGTCAGCGCCTCGGTCAGGAACGTGTCGGTTCCGTGATACTTCTCCAGCATCGGCGTCCCCCACGGCTTGGTCCACGTCCCTGCCGGATAATTGCCGTAATTGTCCTCGCCCAGATAACTGCCCATCGCCCCGGCCGCATGGCCGGCGATATTGCGGTCGAAACCCATCGTCAGCGGATCGGCCGCCGGGGTGTCCAAAGCCCCGAAATGAGCCTTCCCTACAAATAGCGTGGTATAACCGTTATCTTTGAGCACTTGAGGCAGCGGCGTGGCGTAAAAGGCGTTCTCGACCCCCGGAACCGGCGAGGTGCCGTTATAGTTCCACCGCTCGAAGGTCAGCGAATCGCTGTGCGAGTCGGTCGGCGTATTTTTATGCAGCGTCCAGTTCGACACCTTGTGCTGCGCCACATTGGTTCCCGTGATCAGGCTGATGCGCGAGGGCGAACTCACCGGACACGCGTAAGCGTCGGTAAACTTCGTCCCCATCGCCGCCAGCCGCTCCATGTTCGGCGTGCGGTAGGTGCGGTTGAGATCCGTCGTATCTTTCCAGAAGGGCAGGGAGGTGTCCTGCCATCCCATGTCGTCCACCAGGAAAAAGATGATATTCGGTCGCTGGGCGGCATTCCGTTCAGCCGCTCCGGCCGTCAGGGCCGTAGTCAGCAGCAGAGTACAAGTGGGTATGGTTTTCATGTCGTTAAGCGGAAATGTAGATTTTCATCCGGTAAAGCGGCCAGGTGACCAGCCAGCAGACGAGCACTATGGTCAGCGACCACATCAGCGAGGCGACCGAGTCGGGCACATGATAGCTCTGGTAAAACCCGTACACGGCCTGAGTCACGCCCCACAGGGCGAAGAGCTTGGCCAGCACGATCGAAAGGCAATAGATAAAGAGCGAATTGGTCCCCGCGATGGTGAAAAACTCGCACCAGTTCTTCGCCTGCATATATTCGATGAAAAACGACAGCAGGCTCCAGACGACCATCGCCGTCCCCGAAGTGAACAGTACGTAGCTGCCCGTCCAGAGTTGCTTGTTCATCGGCCAGAAGAGGCCGCACAGGATCCCCGCCCCCGTGAGCAGCAGCCCGACTACCATCAGCGAGCTGATCCCTCCGCTCATGCTGTTGGGCTGGTCCATCATCCGTCCCGCGAGGTAACCGATCAGAACGCTGGCAATAGCCGGAATAGTGCTCAACAGCCCCTCCGGGTCGAACGTCGGGGTCAGCAGGTGGTAAGATCCCAGCAAAGCTACATCGACGCGTCCCACCACATCGATGCCCCAGGCGTCCAACAGGAACCAATACCCAGCAAGGAGCACGATAACGCTCAGTACGATAGCCCGCACACGCGGCATATAGAGCGTCAGCACGGCGGCAAAGAAATAGGCCAGAGCGATTCGTTGCAGCACCCCCGGAATACGCACGAAAGCGAAATAATCGTCGAATGGTATCCAATTCAACAGTATGCCGAGAGCGAACAGAATGATGCTGCGCCGGAAGATGCGGCCCAACCGTCCCGACTTGGAGCGCGTATCGCGCACGCCGTAGTCGTGCCGGTGCGTGGAGAACCACATGGCCGCGCCCATAATGAAAAGGAAGAAAGGAAAGATCATATCGGCGAGAGTCACGCCGTCCCAGCTGCTGTGTACCAAGGGAGCGAAGACCGAGCCGCCGGCCTGGTTGTTTAGGACGATCATCATCAGAATGGTCATGCCCCGGAAAACATCGAGCGATAGGAACCTTTTCATGCGTTGAGGTGGCGAAGTCAGTAATTTCTTACAAAGATACCGTATTTGTCAGTAAAAAGAAAAGCGGACAACCCTTTTTGGTTGCCGTTACCGACCCCTCGCTTCGGTACCGCCCTCCATAAACGTAACCGGTCTCTGCGGAACGATGATCCAGAAAATGATATAGAGGATCAGCCCGCCCCCGAAGAACAGCAGGAGGAGGAACGCCAGCCGTATGGCGAGCGGATCGACTCCGAAATATTCGGCCAATCCTCCGCATACGCCGCCGATCACCCGGTCTTTCCGGCTGCGGTACAGACGTTTGGGTTGAGTTTGAAGTATGGCCGGCTCCGGCTTCGGAGCGCCGAAACTGTCCGGCGGGCCGATCCGCGCCGTCGCATTCCTGACCGCCTCGATATGGATAATCGCCAACCCTGTTTCAGAGAACATGTCCGCCAGCCGGCGTTCGATGTCAGCTATCTCGTCGGCCGTTACCTGCCGCATCCCGATTTGTCCCAGATAATTGTCCAACATATCGTAAGCGTCCTCGTCGATGACGAACGGACGGCCCCCCAGGTCGATGGAAAGAGTCTTTTTCATAAGGTGTGATTGATACAGGTAAAGGTAATCATTTGTGCGTTATTTAAAAAACAAAGCGGCGGGACTTTCCAAAAGGAAAGTCCCGCCGCCGTATCGGTCATTTCGAAGGTTTAGAGCGTGCTTTTGGATTCGCACACCGCCTCTTTGTTCACTTTTTTGATCAGTCCGGCCAGCACGTTGCCCGGCCCCAGCTCGGTGAACGAGGTAGCTCCGTCGGCGATCATGTTCTGCACCGTCTGGGTCCACCGCACCGGAGCGGTCAGCTGCGCGATCAGGTTGGCTTTGATCTTTTCCGGGTCGGTGTACGGCTTGGCGTCCACATTTTGGTAGACCGGGCATACCGGCGTGGTGAACTGCGCCGCCTTGATCGCCGCTTCCAGCTCCACGCGGGCCGGTTCCATCAGCGGGGAGTGGAAAGCGCCGCCGACGCTCAGTTTCAGCGCCCGCTTGGCGCCTTTGGCCGTCAGCTGCTCGCAGGCTTTGTCGATCCCTTCGATCGAGCCGGAGATCACCAACTGCCCCGGACAGTTGTAGTTAGCCGCTACGACCACTTCCGGGATCGAAGCGCACACCTCTTCGACCACTTCGTCCGGCAGCCCGATGATGGCCGCCATGGTCGAAGGCTGCATTTCGCAGGCTTTCTGCATGGCCTGCGCACGTTTCGACACCAGTTTGAGCCCCTCTTCGAAGCTCAGGGCGCCGGCCGCCACCAATGCGCTGAATTCGCCCAGCGAGTGCCCGGCCGTCATGTCCGGTTTGAAATCCGGCAGCGATTTGGCCAGGATCACCGAGTGGAGGAACACCGCCGGCTGGGTCACCTTGGTCTGTTTCAGCTCGTCGGCGGTGCCGTTGAACATGATGTCCGTAATGCGGAAGCCGAGAATGTCGTTGGCTTTTTCGAACATCTCCTTGGCAGCCGGTACGGTGTCGTACAGCTCTTTGCCCATGCCGGTGAACTGTGCGCCCTGACCGGGGAAAACGTATGCTTTCATGTTTTTTTCTGTTTTAAGTCAGGGACAAATATAAACGTTTTTTTACAAATGCTTTTTTACCGTATCGCCGCGTCGCCACAGGATGGAAAGGGTAGGGCATATCCCGAAAAAACGTTATATTTGTCGTTTGGAAAAATGTCTGCCCATGAAACGACTTTTTGCAGCAATCGCATTGCTTTCCCTGACATACGGCTCGTATGCCGGACCGAAAAAATATGCCGCCCCTTATGTAATCTCGGAGAACCAGGAGCTTCCCCGCTCGGTTTTCGTGAGTTACCGTAACCAGCGGGATGCGTTCCGTGACGATTTCGACAGCTCGCAGTATTACGTCGGGCTGAACGGGGAGTGGAGTTACAGACTGTTTCCTTCGGAATCCGCTGTGCCGAGGCAGGTTTCCGGCGACGGGGACGCTTTGGAAAAACTGACGAAGGAATGGAAGACCATTACCCTGCCGGGGGCGTGGGAGCTGGAAGGGCACGGCGGCGAGGGGAGCGCGGTGTTTGCCTCGAAAGCCTATGATTTCGCCAAGTCGAAAGGAGAGGTGCGGCCGCCGCATCTGCCGGGCGATTCGCCGGTGGCGGTCTATATCCGCAAGTTCACCGTGCCGTTCGACCTGTTCGACAAGGCGCACTTCCTGCATGTCGGGGCGGTTAAGGCGGGCGTAAAGGTCTATGTCAACGGCAAAGAGGTCGGTTTTTCCAGGAAAGATTCGAAAAATCCGGTCGAGTTCGACGTGACGCGCTATGTGGGCGAGGGGCGCAACTGGGTGGCGCTGGTCGTGCCTCAGTTTACCGAGGGGAGCTATCTGGAAGACTGGCAGGACTGGCGGCTGGCGGGGATTAACCGGGATATTTTCCTGTTCGCCCAGCCCAAGATCCGCATGCGGGACTATCTGGTGCAGACCACGCTCGACCCGACCTACACCAACGGCCTGCTGGAAACGGCCATGCTGCTGAAAACGCAGCTGCTCAACCCGTTCCCGGTGACCGTATATTATGACCTGTACGATCCGCAGGGCAAACTGGTGAACAGCAACTTCCGGGATGTGGAGGTGGGTATGCGTGTCGAGGACACGATCCGGTTTACCGCTTCTATCCCGAATGTCGTGAAATGGTCGGCGGAACAACCGAACCTATATACCATCCTATACCGGATCAAGCGGGAAGGACGGTTCACCGAATATGTGGCTTGCCGGGTCGGGTTCCGCACGGTCGAAACGAAAGACGAGCAATTTCTGGTGAATGGGAAGCCGGTGGTTTTCAAGGGGGTGAATTTGGCGGAACATACGCCCGCAACGGGTAATTATGTGGATACGGCCTGGATGCGCCAAATGTTGACGGAGATGAAATTCGCGGGGGTGAATGCCATCCGCACGGACGGCTATCCGCTGCCGTACTGTTTCTACCAGCTTTGCGACGAGTTGGGCTTTTACGTCTGCGATGTGGCGGACATAAATACCTGGGGCCTGGGTAACAACCGGAGCAAAGGCGGGAATATTTCGAACGATCCGGCGTGGCGCAAGGCCTATCTGGCCCGGATCGCGGCGATGTACGAGCGGAACAAGAACCATCCTTCGGTGGTCATGTGGTCGCTGGGCGACCGTTCGGGAAACGGGTACAACATGTACCAGGGTTACCTGATGCTCAAAGGCAAGGAACGGACGCGGCCTGTTGTTTACAACGGGGCGGCCAAGGAGTGGAACACGGACGTTTACTGCCCGGATTATCCGGAGTCGGCGGAAAACGGGTCGGGACGTCCGCTGGTACCCTCCCGTGTGACGTTCGATCCGGCGTGGTGGACGACGCCGGGCTTGCAGGGGGCTTTTTTGGAGCGGTGGAACGATATGTCGCTGGCGGCGCGGGTTCCGGGCGGGAAGTATATCCTTTCGGACGCCTATCAGCGAAGCGCGGCGGACAACGGCAAAGTCGGTCTGGCGGCGATGTCGCAGGAGGAACAGCTGCGCACGCTTTTTGCCAATGTGGCCATTACGCAGGTGGATGCCTCGAAGGGGATTTATAAATTCGAGAACAGGCTGCAATATACGGACTTGGAACAGTTTACCGTAACCTACCGTTTGACTTCGGGCGACAAGGTCGTGCGGGAGGGGATCGTAAACGTGGCTGCGGCTCCGGGTGAATCGGCCGAGGTGCAGATTCCGGGGGTCGGGTCGGTCGGTAAAGACCGGAAACTGACGGTTACGGTCGGGAATATATCTCGTGCCGAATTTTAAGTGAATGATATAATATATTATTTATGAGAAGGTTAAAAACTATTTATTATCAGGTTGTCATGTTCGTGTTCACGATCGTTATGTTCGTGGTATTCGCCGTCGTGTGGCTCCTGACCGTGCTGTTCGACCGTAACCGGGTGGTTTGTCACCACGTGTCGCGTTTTTGGTCGAAGAACATTTACCGGCTCTGCCCGTGGTGGAAAGTGCGGGTCACCGGTTTGGAGAACGTGATATACGGGCGGTCGTATGTCGTGGTGTCGAACCATCAGGCGATGCTCGATATACCGTTGCTGTACGTGCTTCCGTTTAATTTCAAGTGGGTTTCGAAGCGGGAGGTGTATAAGATACCGATTTTCGGCTGGGTGCTGTGGATGCACGGCGACGTGGCGATCGAACGGGGCGGCACGGCCAGCGCCAAAGCGATGTTGCAGAAGTGCGAGGACTATCTGAAGGACGGGGTCAGCATCATTATGTTCCCGGAGGGGACGCGGACTAAGACCGGATGTGTGAATAACTTTAAGGAGGGGGCGATGATACTGGCCCAGCAGAGCGGGGCGGATATTTTGCCCGTGGTGATCGACGGGACGTTCGACGCTTTCGGGAAAGGTGGGATTGCGGCGCCTCATACTTTCCAGGTCAGGATATTGCCGCCGATCAGCGCGAACGAGATTTCGAAGGCGCCGGCCAGGGAGTTGCGCGACACGCTCAACACATTGATGTGCGATACGCACAAAGCGATCGCGCCGCGCCATTATAAGGATAAACAGTAGGAGAACAAAATACGAGATGACAGCAGCACAAGAGGCAGCAAGCAACTATTCGGAAGAACATATCCAGACCCTCGATTGGAAGGAGCATATCCGCCGCCGGCCGGGGATGTATATCGGTAAACTCGGCGACGGGTCGCAGCCCGACGACGGGATCTATATCCTGATCAAAGAGGTGTTGGATAACTCGCTGGACGAGTATATGATGGGTTTCGGCAAGCAGATCGAGATCAATGTGGACGGCGTTACGGTGACCATTCGCGACTACGGGCGCGGAATCCCGCTGGGCAAGCTGGAGGAGGTGGCCTCGAAGATGAATACCGGAGCCAAGTACGACTCCAAAGCGTTTAAGAAATCTGTCGGGCTGAATGGGGTGGGTATCAAGGCGGTGAATGCTTTGTCCTCGACTTTTACGATAACCAGTACGCGGGACGGGGAGGCGCGGACCATCGAGTTTGCGGCGGGTTCCAAGATCGGGGAGCATACCGACTCGACGGGTGAGAAGAATGGGACGCGGGTTCAGTTCGTGGCGGATGAAGCAGTGTTCGGTTCCTACCGCTACAACTATGAGTATATCGAAACGATGCTCCGGAACTACACCTACCTGAATGCCGGGCTGGTGATCAAGTTCAACGGAGTGCCTTACGTGTCGAAAAACGGGTTGCTCGACCTGCTGACCGAGAGTGTGGGCGGGGACTTTCTCTATCCGCCGATCCACCTGCGGGGCGAAGATATCGAGGTGGCGATGACGCACGGGACAGGATATAACGAGAGCTATTATTCGTTCGTGAACGGGCAGCATACCACGCAGGGGGGGACGCATCAGGCGGCTTTCCGCGAAGCGGTGGTCAAGACGATCCGGGAGTTCTATAAAAAAGATTTCGACGCGGCGGATATACGGACGTCGATCATTGCGGCGATCAGCATCAAGGTGGAGGAACCGGTGTTCGAGTCGCAGACCAAGACAAAACTGGGTTCGAAAGAGATGTCGCCGGACGGGGTGACGGTGCGCAACTTCGTGATCGATTTCCTGAAAGAGCACCTCGACAATTACTTGCATAAAAACCCGGAAACGGCTGATATCCTGTTAAAAAAGATACAGGAGGCGGAGAAGGAGCGCAAGGCGATCAGCGGGATTCAGAAGAAGGCGCGGGAGTTTGCCAAAAAGGTTTCGCTGCACAACAAAAAGCTGCGGGATTGCCGGATTCATCTGGGCGACAAGGACGAAAGGGCCGAGGAGAGCGCGATCTTCATCACCGAGGGGGATTCGGCCAGCGGTTCCATTACTAAAAGCCGGGATGTCAATACGCAGGCGGTGTTCAGCCTGCGGGGCAAGCCGTTGAATACCTACGGCCTGACCAAAAAGATCGTTTACGAGAACGAAGAGTTCAACCTGTTGCAGGCGGCCCTGAATATCGAGGAGGATATGGACAACCTGCGGTACAACAAAGTGATTATCGCCACCGATGCCGATGTGGACGGGATGCACATACGTTTGCTGCTGATTACCTTCTTTTTGCAGTTTTTCCCGGACATTATCCGCGGGGGGCATCTCTATATATTGCAGACGCCGCTGTTCCGCGTGCGGAATAAGAAGGAAACGAGGTATTGCTATACGGAGCAGGAGCGCCAACAGGCTATCGCCAAGCTGGGGACAAATCCCGAGATCACGCGGTTTAAGGGGTTGGGGGAGATCTCGCCCAACGAGTTCAAGGAGTTTATCGGCGAAGGGATACGCCTCGAAAAGGTGCGGCTCACCAAAGGCGACCCGGTCTCGGATATGCTGGAATTCTATATGGGCAAGAACACGCAGGAGCGGCAGGATTTCATTATCGACAACCTGAAGATCGAGGAAGACCTGATCGAAGAGCTGGAAAATGCGCAGGTGCTGACCGGCATGGAGGAAGAGACGGCTGCTGAAGCCATTTAACGGGTAGATTACGGAAAGAGATATAATGAGTACAATAGACGAGAACGGGACGGTGAAGGCAGAGGCGGAGGAGGTGGCCGAAGTGACGGCTGAGAAGCACGGGAAATATGCCCGGCTAACCGATGAGGCGGTCGCGCACCGGCTGACCGGGATGTATAAGGATTGGTTTCTGGATTACGCTTCTTATGTTATCCTGGAGCGGGCGGTGCCCCATCTGGATGACGGCCTGAAGCCGGTTCAGAGGCGTATCCTGCACTCCATGAAGCGCATGGACGACGGGCGGTATAACAAGGTGGCCAATATCATCGGCTTCACCATGCAGTTCCACCCGCACGGCGACGCTTCGATCGGGGATGCTTTGGTGCAGCTGGGACAGAAAGACCTGTTGGTCGATACGCAGGGGAACTGGGGGAATATCCTGACGGGGGACAGCGCTGCGGCGCCGCGTTATATCGAGGCGAGGCTGTCGAAACTGGCGCTGGATGTGGTCTTCAACCCGAAGACAACGGAATGGATGCTCTCGTACGACGGGCGCAACCAGGAGCCGGTGACTTTGCCGGTGAAGTTTCCGCTGCTGCTGGCACAGGGGGTCGAAGGGATCGCCATGGGGCTGGCCTCGAAGATATTGCCGCATAACTTTATCGAGCTGCTCGAAGCCTCGATCGCATATCTCAAGGGCGAGGAGTTCACGCTCTATCCGGACTTTCCGACGGGCGGGATGATCGATTGCTCGAAGTATAACGACGGGATGCGCGGCGGGGCGGTCAAAGTGCGGGCGAAGATCGCCAAACAGGATAAGAAGACTCTTGTAATCACCGAGATACCGTATGGGAAGAACACTTCGACGGTGATCGATTCGATCCTCAAGGCCAACGAGAAGGGGAAGATCAAGATCAAGAAGGTGGACGACAACACGGCGGCCAATGTCGAGATCGTGGTGCACCTGTCAGGGGATGTGTCGCCGGATAAAACTATCGACGCGCTGTATGCTTTTACCGACTGCGAGGTCTCCATTTCGCCGAACTCGTGCGTGATCGAGGATAAGAAGCCGCTGTTTATCGGGGTCAGCGACATGCTTCGCCGCTCGGTCGAAAATACCAAGGGTTTGTTGAAACGGGAGCTGGAGATCCGGCTGGGGGAGTTGAACGAGGAGTGGCACATGTCGTCGCTGGAGCGGATCTTTATCGAGAACCGCATCTACAACGCCATCGAAGAGTGTACCACCTGGGAAGGGGTTCTCGAAACCATCGACCGGGAACTGACGCCGTTCAAACCGCAGTTGCGGCGGGAGGTGACGCGCGAGGATATCGTCAAGCTGACGGAGATCAAGATCAAACGCATTTCGCGCTACGACGCTTTCCGGGCGGAAGAGTTGATCCGGAATATCGAAGCCGAGATTGCCGAAGTGCAGCATCACTTGGCGACGTTAACGGATTATACGATTGCGTATTACCGGAATATCCTGAAGAAGCACGGGAAAGGCCGGGAGCGGAAGACGGAAATTCGGAGCTTCGACACGATCGAGGCGGCGAAGGTGGTGGTGGCCAATGCCAAACTGTATGTCAACCGGGCGGAGGGTTTCTACGGGATCGGGGCCGGGATGAAAAAGGAGGAGTTCGTGTGCGATTGCTCGGACATCGACGACGTGATCATCTTCAACAAACAGGGGAAATACACCATTACAAAGGTCTCGGAGAAGGCGTTTTTCAGCAAGAATATCCTCTATATCGGGGTGTTCAAGCGCAACGACGAGCGCACGATTTACAACGTGCTTTACCGGGACGGGCTGAAGGGGGCGATTATGATGAAGCGGTGTGCGATCAAAGGGATCACCCGCGACCGGGAGTACGACATTACCAAAGGGACTCCGGGAAGTGAGGTGCTCTATATGAGCGTGAATCCGAACGGAGAGGCCGAGACGCTGAAAATTTACTTCAAACCGCGACCGAGGCTCAAGAAACTCATTACCGATCTCAATTTCGGCGAGCTGGTCATCAAGGGGCGGCAGTCGCAGGGGAACCTCTTCTCGCGGTATGCTCTCCACAAGATCGTACTCAAGGAGCGCGGTTCCTCGACGCTGGGCGGGCAGAATATCTGGTTCGACCATGACATTAACCGCCTCAATACGGAAGAGCGGGGCGAGTTGCTGGGCGAATTTTCCGGCGATGACAGGCTGGTGGTCTTTACTAAGGATGCGCAGTATTATACCACCAATTACGATGTCGGGCAGCATTTCCCGGAGAACCTGCTCTTTATCGAGAAATACGACCCGGACAAGATCTACACGGTGGTCTATATCGACAAGGAGCAGGGGTTGCACTATATCAAGCGTTTCCAGGCGGAGCAGTGCGACCAGAAGCCGCAGCAGTTCGTGGAGCCGGAGAACGAGTTCGTGACGATGAACGACGACAAGTACCCGGTGATCCAGCTGCAATACGGCGGCAAATACAACGGCCGTTCGCCGGAGGTCGTGGACGCCGATGCGTTTATCGGTGTGAAGAGCCACCGGGCCAAGGGGAAACGCCTTTCGACCCTGACGCTCGAAGAGGTCGTCTGGCTGGAACCGTTGCAAAAAGAGGCTGTGCCGGAGCCGGAACAGGAGGATGGGCCTGCCGGGGAGCCGCAGGATAATGCGGGCGGAGTTGTGGTGGGTGCCGAAACAGCCGTTGCGGATGATAGCGAGGCGGCGGAAAGTGGTAATCAGCTGGAATTGTTTTAGCCAACCTGAAAAACGAATGTTATGCTGATTTTCCTGATCGGATTCATGGGCAGCGGCAAGACGACGCTGGGACGGCCGTTGGCCCAGCGGCTGGGATACGGTTTTCTCGACCTGGACAAGGCGATCGAGGAGGGCGAGGGGGCGACCGTCGGGGAGATATTCTCCGGCCGCGGCGAGGCGTATTTCCGGACGCTGGAACGGAAATATTTGCAGGATATCATTTTACATGGGGGCGATCGGGTGGTATCCACCGGAGGGGGAACGCCGTGCTTCAACGCCAATATGGAACTGATGAACGCAAACGGAGTGACGGTTTACCTGAAACTGAGTCCGGGCATGCTGGCGGACAGGCTGATGGCGGCGCGGGTGTGCCGCCCGCTTCTGGCGGATAAGTCGCCGGAGGAGCTTTTGCAGTATATTGTCGATACGTTGGCGGTACGGGAGGAGCATTACGAGCGCGCCAATGTGGTGGTGGCCAATCCTTCGCGTGACGTTACGAAGCTGGTCGGTATTCTGGAACCCTATCTGTCCCGTTCTTAGCAGTTTGATATGGGACAGGTAAAGGATTACTTTTCGCTGGTCAAATTCGCGCATACGGCGTTTGCGCTGCCTTTTGCGCTGATCGGTTACACTTTGGGGGTGTTGGCGGCGGGGTTCGACCCCTGGACTTTGGTCGCCGTGCTGGGCTGCATGGTGTTCGCCCGCAATGCGGCGATGGGGTTCAACCGGGTGATCGACCGGCGTTTCGACGGCAGGAACCCCCGGACGGCGGGACGGGAGATTCCCGCCGGTAAGATCAGTGTCCGGGCGGGGAAGTGGTTCGTGGTGCTGAATTCGGTTGCATTTGTCGCCGTGGCCGCCACGTTCAACCGGTTGACGCTGGCTTTGTCGCCGGTGGTGCTGGCCGTCGTGCTTGGATACAGCTATACCAAACGTTTTACGGCTTTGTGCCATATGGTGCTGGGTCTGGGATTGGCGATCGCCCCTTCGGCGTCTTATATCGCCGTGACCGGGACTTTGACGGCGACGCCCGTATGGATCTCGGTGCTGGTGCTGACCTGGGTGTCGGGATTCGATATTATCTATGCCTTGCAGGATGCCGGTTTCGACCAGTCTGAGCGGCTGCATTCCATTCCTGCTGCGTTGGGTGTGCGGGGAGCGTTATGGGTCAGCGTATTTCTGCACCTGGTTACGGTGGCGATGGTTGTCGTCGTGGGGGCGCAGCTCGGCAACGGGATCTTCTATTGGATCGGCGCCGCCCTGTTTTTGGGGCTGTTAGTTTACCAGCACCTGATCGTGCGGCCGGGCGACTTGTCGCGTATCGGGGCCATGTTCGGCCTGACCAACGGATTGGCGAGTATTGCCTATGCCGTTTTCGTCATTCTTTATCTCGTGTCGGCTTAACGCCGTTTTTGCCGCCGGTTCTTTTAGCGATGCTTTGCCGGATACGCAGGGCGGTGCTTACTGTTCTTCCCATCCAGGCCGTGGCCGGGCTTTTGTGCAAACGGATCACGGCCCTTTCCCCCGCCGAAACACGGTCGGCCATCATCTCGCGCATCTCCGGTTTCCGGAGTTGTTGGTACAGCCTGACCGTGAAAGGATGCCGGGCGATGCTCGGACTGGAGGTGTGGTTGATATACATCAGGTAGAATTTAACCTGCATCAGGACGAACTCTTTCTCGAAGCGGTCGTAGCATCCCTTTTCCCGCAGGAATCGCTCTACGTGGGCGGCATACCCGATGCTGTATTCGATCGGCGTCGCTTTGTGGCTGACGGAATCCTGTCGTTTGACGTAGAAATAGGCGTTTTTTGCGATATGTCCGACCGTCGCCCCTTTCGCCGCGATCTGGATGTTCAGGAACTTGTCCTCGGCCAATGAGATGTCCGCCGGATAGTGCAACCCCTCGAACAAGCCGCGCCGGTATAGCTTTGCGACCAGATACCCCTCCATCACGTTGGTCAGCTGGTAGCGCATGAATGTGTCCCCGTCGATCGTGCCGTCCCACATTTCCGGTTTTGAGAGCGTATAGCCCTCACCGACCCGAACGATGTCGCCGCAGATAATGTCTGTTTGCAATTGTTCGATCCCCCGGTACAGGATTTCGACGGTGTCCCAGGGCAGGTAGTCGTCACCGTCCAGAAAGCAGAGGTATTCGCCGGTTGCGGCTTCGATAGCCCGCTTACGGGCCACCATCACCCCTGCATTCTTCTGATGAATGGCCGTAACGCGTGGATCCGATGCCGCATACCGGTCTATGACCGAAGGCGTTCGGTCCGTGCTGCCGTCATCGACGATTACGATCTGGAGGTTCGGGTAGTCTGTCCCAAAGCCGAGTCGAGGCATTGGGGCAGGTATTCGGCCACGTTATAGGCCGGTATGATCAGGCTGACCAGCGGGGTTCGATCCATATGTTCAGTTTCGGTAAGCGTCCAATATCCGCTCCAGGAAACGGCCGTAAGTGAAGCGGTCCTGCCACCTTCGATGACCTCTCTCCGCCAACAGTTGTTGCCGGGCCGGGTCTTGCGCCAGCTCCAGGATCAGGCGGCAGCTCTCTTGGACATCCTCTACGTCGATCCGTACCCCTTCCTCCGTAGTAATCACTTCGGACGGGATGTTATCGGAAAAGAATATCGGTTTTTCGGCAATCATGGCCTCAACGACCACCAAACCGAACGATTCGGGGATAAGCGTCGGCACGATTACGGCGTCCGCTTGCCGGAAAAAGGCGATCGTGCGGTCGATAAAG
>CANQXP010000047.1 GCA_947627885.1 uncultured Rikenella sp. | reverse complement strand
CCCCCCGGCCGCTTTGCGGCCCGGCGCAAAGGCCGCCGCTGACGCGGGAGCCCAACTATCCGTTTCCTTGTTTCGGACGGAAGCTACTCACTCTCTCAACTTCGGCCTGCGGTGCCGGGGACGCTTCGAAAGAGCTGTAACCATCCGGAGACCCGCCAGCCCAGGCTCGGCAAAAACTATTTCCTTGCCTCGGCCACGGCAGCGGCGAAGTCGGGGTCGCTCTCGGCGTTGATCACGCGGTAGTAGGCGGTGGTATCCCACAACCGCTGGGCGATCAGGGCCTTGACCTGGGCCTCGATGAGCCTGCGGGAACGCTCCATCCCTTTCTCGTCGTATTCCACGCCGCGGGATTTGCCGAGTTCTACCAGCCGGGCGGTCATCTCCGGGGTCAGCATAAAGTCGCGGGCGTAGGTGTCGAAATCTTTATATCTCTCCCTGTACCCGGCGCGGTGGCGGTCGAGTTCGGTGACGGCGAATTCGAGCAGCACGCCCCGCCGCACCAGACCGCTCCAATAGTCGGAATAACCGGTGGTGTCGATGGGCACGTAAACGTCGGGGGTGATCCCGCCGCCGCCGTACACGTCGCGCCCTTCGACGAGGGTTTTGTAGACCTGCGACGAGTCGGCCGCGGGGGTTTTGCCGCCGGTCAGCTCGCCGGAGTCGTATCGTTCGGCGAAGTCGCGGTAGTAACCCCGCGCGTCGCCCTGCTTATAAGGCCGTTGGATCGACCGGCCGGAGGGGGTGTAATAGTGGGCCACGGTGAGCCGGATCGCCGACCCGTCGCCGAGGGGTATCTGCTGCTGCACCAAGCCTTTGCCGAACGTGCGGCGGCCTACGATGGCGGCGCGGTCCCAATCCTGCATGGCCCCGGCGACGATCTCGGAGGCGGAGGCGGAACTCTCGTCGACCAGCACGACGAGTTTGCCGCCGCCGAAGAGCGGCTCGCCGTAAGCGGTGCGGGCCTCCTGCCGGGGCATGCTGTGGCCTTCGGTGTAGACGACCAGGCTGCCGGGTTTCAGGAAGTTCCCGGCCACGCGGATGGCCTGGTCGAGCAACCCGCCGCCGTTGCCGCGCAGGTCGAGCACCAGCGAACGGATGCCTTCCATCCCGCGGAGGGCTTTGCGCAGCTCGTCGTCGGTGGTGGCCATAAAGCGGTTGAGTTTGACGTATCCTACGTTGTCGTCCACTTTATAGGCGGCGTCGAGGCTGTACATGGGAATCTTGTCGCGCACGACGGTGAATTCGAGGGTGTCGTTCACGCCGGGCCGCACGACGCGCAGCTCGGCTTTGGTCCCTTTCGGGCCGCGCAGGAATTTAGGCACGTCGTTGAGCTTTACCTGGGTCTTGAGCTCGCCGCCCACGTAGACGATGCGGTCGCCGGACATGAGGCCGACCTGCTCGGAGGGGCCGCCGGGTACGGTATTGACCACGACGATGGTGTCGCGCAGGACGTTAAATTCGATGCCGATCCCTTCGAAGTTGCCTTCGATCTCCTGCTCTTCGGCCTTCATCTCCTCTTTGCCGATATAGACGGAGTGGGGGTCGAGGCTGCCGAGCATCTCGACGATGGCGCCTTCGACGAGCCGGGGCATGTCGACGGTGTCGACGTACCCGTTGGCGATCAGATACATGACCTGGTTGATCTTCTGGAACTGGGCGGCCTGCCCGGCGGTGATCTGCTGGGCGCGGGCGGAGCCTGCGAGGCTCAGGACGGAAGCGGCTATGGCGGCTTTAAGGGTGTGCTTCATCTCGTGTGTTTCGGTTACGGTGATCAAAGGTACGGTTTTTAGGCTAACGGCAAACGCGCGCGGTTCCGTATCCCACTCAAGGGAAACCCGGTTCTGACTCGTTTGGGGGTAGTTACTGTCCGCGGCGGCACCGCTTCCAACATCTGCCTTTTTACCTTTTCGGGCCGCCCACCCCCATACAGCGGAGCTCCGGCCCTGCGCCCTCCGGGGGTGGCGGTACAATTAGGGCTTTTGTCAGGGTTTGCATGGGCGGCAATACTTTCCGGAACGCGCTATTCGCTTTCAGGTTCGGGCTGCTGCAGGGGGGGCGAAGCGGGAAAGCCGCTTGGCGGCGGCCCGGCGATTCTGGCGAGTCGCTAATCATTCACCGACTTATCGCGGCTTCGAACGCCCCTGCGCCACCGAGGGGCGCCCGGCGTTGACACGGGGACTTTATAGCTTTTCGGTGACCGCAAGGTCGCGGGCCTCGGACCCATCCCAGGCGAAAGATTACAATAGCATCCTTCCGCTGGCTCCGGCCTGAGCGCCGATGCGGGAATGCAACTATTCGTCCGTGTCGTCTCTGCCCGCAGCCTGCGGAGGCGAAAACGAGCTTCGCGAGTTCAGCCCTCCGCTGCCGGAGGCTGCGGGCTGACCGCTAACGCGCAGGCGTTGCCTGTCTTGATGGCTGTAACTAACCGGTTCGGGTGCCCCGGCCCCCCACGGGGCGCGCCGCCGCTGGCGCGGGGACTGCACAGCTTTCCGGCAACATCGATTCCCGCAAACCCAAACCTCCCAAGGCTCCGGCCCGAAAGCCCCCAGCTGACGCGGAAAAAGTTCCGGCACCGGAAAGGGATACCGAAGGAACTTTTTCTTACCTATTATTCCCGCCGGTTTTACTACATTTGTTCCGACTAACCTAACCGCCTTTTTATGAAACTCTTACGGGCCTTGTCGCTCACGCTCGCCCTCTTTCTCGCCACGGCGGGAAAGGCGGGGGCGCAGCCGCACTACTGGACGTGGTGCCACTACTCTCCCCGGACGGACTGGGACGCTTATTTCACGCAACTGACCGGAACGGGCATCCGGGGGCTGATCCTGCAAAGCGGGCCGGAAGGGCTGAAAAAGGTGATCCCCGTCGCCGAAAAGCACGGGGTGACGGTCTACGCCTGGATGTGGATCATGAACAACGGGGGGATCGCCTACCTGCACCCGGAGTGGCTGGACTACAACCGCAAGGGGGAGTCGCTGAAAGACCATAAGGCGTATGTAGGGTATTACAAGTTTCTCTCACCGGTCATCCCAGGGGTGCGCCAGGCGATCGCGGAGCAGGTAGAAAGAACGGCGGCGGTGCCGGGCCTGCGGGGGATCAGCATGGATTACTGCCGCTATGTGGACCAGATCCTGCCGACGACGCTCTGGGCGCAGTACGGGATCGTGCAGGACAAGGAGTATGCGGAGTGGGATTACGGCTACCACCCGGAGATGCTGACGGCGTTCGAGGCGAAATACGGCTACGACCCGTCAAAGCTGGAGGATCCGTCGCGGGATTCGGTGTGGCTCCGGTTCCGGCTGGACCGGGTGACGGAGGTGGCGGAAATGGTGGGCAAGATCGCGCACAAGCATGGGATGGCGATCAGCGCGTCGCCGTTCCCGACGCCGTCTATGGCCCGGCGGATGGTGCGGCAGGACTGGGGCCGCTGGACGCTGGACGTGGCGTTCCCGATGATCTACCAGGGGTTCTACAACGGGGACGCGACGTGGATCGCGGAGTGTGTGAGGGAGTGTGTGGCGGCCAAGCCTGAAACGATGATCTGCTGCGGGCTGCATGTGCCGGATTTCTACGGGGCGGGGCGCGACGGCAAACCGACGCTGACGGAGGCGATGGGGGCGGCCGTAGGGGCGGGGGCGAAGGGGATCGCGTTCTTTACGTTCGACGCGATGACGGAACCGATGCGGGAGGAGGTGCGCGCGTTCATCGAGGCGCACCCGATGGATTAGACCTGCGGGGATTTTTCCGGCGGAAGTATTTTGACTCCGGATTCGGGTCGGCGCTGACGGAGAAACTTCTAAGATTTTTTCGTTTTCGAGATGTGCCCGAACCCTTTTCGGTTTCGGTCAGCCGGGGTTGCGCAGGAAATGTTACAGGCCGACCGCTGACGCGCAGGCGTTGCCTGTTTTGCTGGCTGTAACTACCCGATTCGGGCCGCTCCGGGCAATCTTCGATTGCCCGGAGCGGCCCGCCATTGGCATGGAAAACAAACTTTGCCCTCTCTCGGATTCGGCCTTGCGCCCATGCCCCGAAGAGGCTCCGCCGTTGGGTGATAGAACCGCCGTTAGCAAGGAAATTCTGCTTTTCGCTCACTCGTTTTCGGCGCACCCACGCCCCCCCCACGGGGCGCGCCGCCGCTAACGCGGAAATCCAGCTACACTCGTTCGGGTCGGCGCCGGTGCCTTCAGACATGCCGATAGGGCTGTAACTACCCCATTCGGGGCGACCGTCAGGTCGCGCGGGCCGCAGCCTCCCCCCGTGGAGGCCCGCAACTAAAGTTGCGAACCCTCCGCAGGCCGCAGCCGAGAACATAGCGCCTGATCCCTGACGCAGGAACTGTTAATAGCCGGAGCAAGAAGAGCCGCTTGGCGACTTGACTACCATGGGCACGAAAAACCGGCTTTTCTTGCTTCGGGCCTTAGCCGGAAAAAGGCAGCGGCACGGCATGCACCCGGAGGCGGCGATTTGCGGTTTTATGCTAACTTTGCCTGAAAGCCCGATTTTTAACAACACAACCCATACCGTATGAAAAACCTTTTCCTCTATTCGCTGGCGGGAGCGGCCCTCGCGCTGGGCATGACGTCCTGCGGGCCGAAGAACGCAACGAAGCTGCTCGGCGAACAACCGCTGCGCCACAGCCAGACGCTGGCCGAAGGCTGGTCGTTCCGCGAAGCGGACACGGCGGCGGCCACGGTGCCGGGAACGGCGCACCACGATCTCCTCACCGAAAGGATGGTCCCGGACTGGACTCCGGCCACGGTGCCGGGAACGGTGCACACTGACCTGCTCGCGAACAAACTGATCCCCGACCCGTTCGCGGGGACGACGGAGCCGGACTTGCAATGGATCGGGCACCGGACGTGGGAATACCGGACGACTTTTACGCCCTCGGCGGAGATCACCTCGCAGCAGGTGCAGGAGCTGGTGTTCAAAGGGTTGGACACCTATGCGGACGTCTACCTCAACGACTCGCTGGTGCTGGGCGGCACGGACAACATGTTCGTGGAGTGGCGGATTCCGGTGGGAGGCTTACTCAAGGCAGATTCTGTCAATACATTGCGCATCGTGTTCCACCCGGCGTACGAAACGGCTTTGCCGCTGGCGCAGGCGTGGCCGGTGAAGCTCCCGGCGGACAACGACAAGGGGGAGTGGAAAACGAGCGTCTTCACGCGCAAAGCGCCGTACCATTTCGGCTGGGACTGGGGGCCGCGCTATGTCACGGTGGGGATATGGCGGCCGGTCTATCTGGACGCGTGGTCGGGGGCCGCGCTGGACAATATTCAGTTCGTGCGGGGGGCGCAGGATTCGGCGCGGGCGGATTTCGTGGCGCGGGTTTCGCTGCGGGGCGTGCCGGACGGTGAAACGGCGGTGCGGGTGATGCTGGCGGATTCGGCGGGAACGGTATACGGCAAGGCGGACGCGCTGGTGGGGGGCTCTGACGGGGTGGATAACGGTCATATCGTGGAGATTCCATTTACCATCGACAATCCGAAGCTGTGGTGGCCGAACGGTATGGGCGACGCGAACCTCTACACGGTCAACACGCTGGTGACCGACCGTTCGGGCCGGCTGCTGGACAAAAACACGCAGCGGATCGGGGTGCGGACGATCCGATTGGTACAAAAGCCGGACAGCGTGGGCGACGGGGAGAGTTTCCAGTTCTACGTGAACGGGGAGCCGTGCTTTATCAAGGGGGCGAACTACATTCCGCAGGACGTGTTCCTGCCGCGGGTGGACACGGCGCGCTACGAGGAGCTGATCGGGACGGCGGTGGCTTCGAATATGAACATGCTCCGGATCTGGGGCGGGGGCGTGTACGAGGAGGATCTGTTCTACGACCTGTGCGATGAGCGGGGGATGATGGTGTGGGAGGACTTCATGTTCGCCTGCTCGTTCTATCCGTGGGACTCGGCGTTTCTGAACAATGTGCGGCGGGAGGCGGTCTACAATGTGCGGCGGCTGCGGAACCACCCGTCGCTGGCGATCTGGTGCGGCAACAACGAGATCGACGAGGCGTGGTACCACTGGGGCTACCAGCAACTCTACGGCTGGGACTCGCTCCAGAGGGCGCAGATCAAGCACGGGATCGACACGCTGTTCCGGTGGGTGCTGGCGGATGTGGTGGCCGCAGAGGACAGCGGGCGGCAGTACCACCCCAGCTCGCCGATGTACGGCCGGGGCAACCCGCTGAGCCGGATCAAGGGGGATGTCCACTACTGGGGGGTGTTCCACGACGAGGAGCCTTTCTCGGTCTACAAGGATAAGCCGGGGCGGTTCAGCAACGAGTACGGTTTCGTGTCGCTGGCCTGCTACGACACATACCGGGAGTATTTCACGCCGGACCAGATGTGGCTCTACTCGCCGGCGATGATCCTGCACCAAAAGACGCCGAAGGGATACCGGCTGCTGGAGGAGTACATGGCCAGGGATTTGCCTTTGCTGAAGGATGATTTCCGGACGTATGTCTACCTGTCGCAGATCATCCAGGCGGAGGGGATCAGGATCGCGATGGAGGGACACCGCAGCAAGCGTCCGTTCAACCAGGGGACGATGTACTGGCAGCTGAACGACTGCTACCCGGTGATCTCGTGGAGCTCGGTCGACAGCCGCTACCGCTGGAAGGCGCTGCAATACTATGCGGTGCGGAGCTTCGCGCCGACGCTGCTGTCGTTCGAGCGGGTGGATTCGTCGGCCACGGCGGTGCTGTGGGCGATCACGGACAAACTCGCGCCGCAGGAGGGGACTGTTTCTTTGAAGTTGCAGGATTTCGGGGGCAAGGTGCTGTGGGACACGACGCTGAATGCGAATGTGGCGGCCAATTCGAACCGGGAGCTGCTGCGCGGCACGGATGCGGAGCTGCTGCGGGGAGCCGATCCGCGCGGGACGTATCTGGTGGCGGAGGGGATCATCGGCGGGGACACGCTGCGGGCGATCTACTGGTTCGTGCCGTTCAAGGATCTGGCATTGCCGAAGGCGGACTATGCCGTGTCTTATAAACAGGTGGGGCCGAGGAGTGTGGAGGCTAAGCTGGCGGCTAATAATCTGCTCAAGTCGGTGCTGTTCGACGCGGAGGCTTTGCAGGAGAATCCCTCGGACGCCTATTTCGATTTGCTGCCGGGAGAAACCAAGACGGTGGTGCTGAATTTCACGGAGGATATTCCTTCGTCGGGGATCGACGGGCTGGGGATTTCGGTGCGGACGCTGAACGACCTGTCGGGGCGGCGGTCGGAAAGGCCGGTGACCCGGAATGTGCAGTGATCCGGAAGTACAAAGAGAGCGGTGCCGAACCTTGTTAAGGTTCGGCACCGCTCGTTTTTCAGGGTCGCCGGGCACTATCGCGCCGGGCCGTTCTCCGGCGCGGGCAGCTCCTGCCGGATGCGGTCTTTGGCTTGGAGCCATGCGGCGAATTCGGTGTATTCGGGATGGTTGCGGGCGAACGTCTCCAAGGCGTCGTAGAGCAATTCGTCGGATTGCATCTGGTATTGTGCAGAGCGCTGCGCCCGGATCTGTATCCCCGGATCGACCTTCGGCTCTTGAGGAGCCTCTCCATCTTCAAGGCTCAGGGTTGCGGGAGCATCGCCCACGGAGAGGGACATAGCGCTGGCGACGCTGTTGAGTTTGATCTTGTCCTCGGCGGACATCAGCCCGACAGAAGCGGCGGTAGCGGAGGTCAGGTTCGCATCGCAGTATACGGTGTGCCACGGGTTCCAACTGGAAATATCACCATTATATGTCCTGAACTTGAGGTTATGATGTCCTCCGTTACCGCCCCAATATCCGCAAACAAGTTGTAACGGATAGACCGGGCTACCGGCCGATATGAATGGCCCGGTCGTGCCTGACCCTCCGGTATCATATTGAAATCCGGTGCCAAGCATGGGCCGCGAAATATCGACGCGTTGACCTTTATACTGTATGTAACTGTCCGGATTGAGGTTGCCGCTGTGCCATAACTGCCGCTTGGGCTTCCACTGTTTGTTGTCGTCGGTGCAACGTATCCAAAACTGATCCAGCCCCAGCCGCCCGAAAAGCTGCATGGCCACACCATCGCCTGCCGACAGGGTATATGCCGCTGCAAAGCCGTTCGTCGCGGCATCGTCATCTATACCTCCGCCTGTATTTTTGAAATTTTCGGAATCCAGATAGTAATATCGCGTATTGTTATCCACTTTTGTTTCCAGCGCGGCGTTCACGGCATCGGCGGTGGCGAGTCCTTCGGCGGCGTATTCCCGGAGTTTCCCGGCGGTGGCGGTGACGGGCTCGCCGGACTCGTTAAAGGCTAAAAGGCGGTCGGAGGCGGCCACCTGTCCGAGCGCGGGAATGGCGTCGGGCTCGACGCCGGTGGGTGACGGCGCATGCAGCGTGCCGTCCGGATCGACTGTTAGGTTGCGCCCGGCCTTGACGCCGCCGAGGGTGTCGGCGGAAGCGGCGGGAAGGGTGTAGGCGTTGGCGCCGGACTCGATGCCAGCGAGTTTGTCGCGCTCTTGGGCGGTCATCACGACTTTCGCGGGGGTGTCGGCGATCATATCGGCGGGATGGACATCGGGATGGAGGTACCGGTTGGCCTGCGCTTCGATGCCGGCGAGCTTTTCGCGCTCGGCATCGGTCATCAGGTCTTTACCGGCGGCTTTATCGGCTTTGGCGGCGTCGAGGGCTTCGAAGTTGGCGGCGTAACCGTCGGTGACGGTGCCGGCGGTGTCCCCCTGGCGGGGGATGTAGAATTCTATGCTCATGGTCTGTTTTCGGTTACTGTATTTCGGGTGCGGGGGTCAGGATTTGGTATATTTGAAAGTGAAAGAATACGGCTGGTTGAATATATTTTCCCCTCCCAACATTATATACAGCTGGCCTGCATTTGTGTAATAATTCCAATTAAAAGCATAGATGCGCCCGGCGTCTGCGTTGCCTATATATGAGCAGGGGATTCGATCATTCGTCGAACTCATGATATACCCATTCACTAAACTTGCTTCCAATATCCCCGTTGAGAGAGTAAAGCCGGCATTGCCTGTTGTACCTTTAAACGACCTGATATACACCTGTTTCCCGTCCCAGAATTCGCCGGGAACGACCTGCTCGGTCAGGGACTGAGGCAGGGTCGGATCGTAGCAGTACGGGGTGGCTTCGGTGCCGTATTCGATCTGGATGTTTTTAAAGTATGAGCAGGCGGATAGATCTGTGACCTCCAACATTAATCCGAGCTGTATTGCATGTATTTTGCTCCCTGCCGGGATGCGATGAACGACCCTGCTCCACCGATTGGCTTTTACGCTATACTGAAAGGATATCTTTAACGGAGATAAGTTGGTGATAAGGCCGACCGTACAATCTATTGTCGGATAGTAGTCATATGAAACTACGATGTCGCGGGCTATGCCCTTGCCATCGCCTAAACCGATCTCATCTTTGAGTGCGGGACAGTTTTGGTCGGTATATATACCCAATTCGATCCAGCTTGTCATCCCTGGGGTTCCATAAGATTTAATGACAGGATAACCGAATTTTTCTGTGTCCAATGTTATCTCAGTCCGGCCACCTACATCCTCCCAGCCGTTCAGGTTGTCGCCGCGGCTGTTCAGGCACAGGTTGCGGTACTGGGGCTGTGGAATGGCCGAGATACGTTCCTGCACATATTCCGGAGTACTTAGCTCAAATCCGGATAAACCGCCTGTAACCGATTGTATAACCCCGTTCTGAAGTGTACCATATATAATGGACTTTATGACCCATGTGCTGGCCGGATCACTGACTGCCAAAGGATTGGCACTCCATGCAGCTACCATAAAATCCACGTCACTGATGGCCGTGGAAGCGGGAAACAGCATGATCCCCGATTGTATGATTACTCTACGATTCGGATTGATTTGCAAAGCTTTTACGGCCGGCTGGACAGCCTCTTTCAATTGCTCTTCCGTGGCATTGTCCGGAATATGAACGATAACTGCATCGTCCGCGCCCAACTGGTTGGGCTGTCCGTCCGCACCGACGAACCCGGTCGAGGAGTACATCTCGATGGACTGCATCTCCCCGGCTGCGTTGCAAATCACAACCGCAACGACAGTGGCCTTGCACGAGACGCTGCTTTCCGCGTCGGCCGGCACATTCACCACCGTAAAACCGGAAACAAGCCACTGAACGGTGTCGGCATCCCCGCCCATGTTCAACATATTACATGGCACCCGGAGCATCATCCCTTCGGCACCGTCCGTCTCCATGTACAGTGCGTATTGATCCGGGGCGGCGAGGTATTCCGAAAGGATGCCTCCCCACGCTTCGACGAAGGCGGCGGAGTTGGTCACGGCGCCTGTCGCGCTGTCGGTCTCCGGAGCCACATAGGGCAGCACGAGGACTCCGCCGCCGGAAGCGGAACCGCCGCCGAGGGCGTTGAGCCTGCCCTCGGAGTCGACACTCAGGTTGCGGCCCACTTTGATGCCGCCCAGAACGGCGGCGCTGGCGCGGGGCAGTTCGTAGGGCGCGGCGGAAGCGGAAAGGGTGCCGTCGGCGGAGATCGACACATTGTCGCCGGCCTTGATGCCGCCGAGCCGGGAGGCGGTGGCGGCGGGAAGGGTGTAGGCGTTGGCGCCGGGCTCGATGCCGGCGAGTTTCTCGCGCTCCGCATCGGTCATCAGGTCTTTGCCTTCGGCTTTGTCGGCTTTGCCGGCCAGCGCCGCGGCGGTGGCTTCGGCATCGGCCTTGGAGGCGTCGAGGGCTTCGAAGTTGCGGTCATACCCGTCGGCTACGACAGAGGCGGTGTCGCCTTGTTTGGGCTTGTAAAATTGTGTTTTCATTTGGTTAAGGATATTTCGTTCAATACAATCCACATTAATTCCCCGTAACTATTCAACGCTCCCAATAATTCTGCGTAGGAATTCAACGGAACTATCAGCCTGTCCCCGCTATAACCAGCTCCTCCGAATATGGGCGCGCCGTTCGCATCCAGTTCCAAAGCGTCGCACATTTTAGAAATACTGTAATTGACGATCCTGATTTGCGCTCCGTTGAACTTATCGGGATCGTTCGGCAGATACCGTACACGATTGGTATATGGTACTTCAATGGCGATATTATAGGTAATCGTCGGATCGAATATTTGATTCCCGGCCGGAATCGAAAAAGGGGTGGCGAACGATGCAGCAACCTTTAGCGCACCGTCTTTATCCCACTTGATATTGCCTCCTGCCAGATGTCCGGAACCGTCATGACGCAGGAGGACGCTGGCCTGGTCCCTCAAAGCGTCGGCATAGGTGCCGCCGCCCCAGAGCAGGACGTTGTCGAGGTTGGCGGCAAGGCCGCCGGTCTCGACGCCGCCGGCCAGCATTTTGATCAGGGTGGTGAGCTGGAGTCCGCCCTGCACCTGCGTGAAGTTACCGGTCACGGCTTGGGCGGCGGAGGCGGCGGCCTGTGCCCCGGCGGCGTCCTGAATGCCTTTGTCGCCGGCGGCCTGCGCCTTTTGGATATCCTGCACGACGTCGGCCCAGCCTTCGATCTGGTCGAGTCCCCGGCTGCCGGCGGTGAATTGCACGGGCCCGGCGACGGTGCCGTTGTCGAGGTCGATCACCAGCCGCCGGGCGGCGTCCTGGATCTTTCCGGTGGTGATGCTGCCCCCGGCCACCTGGGTGAAGCCGTAGGTGGTGTTGAACACGCGGGCCCCTTCGAAGGGGGAGCTGATAACGCCTACGGGGAAATAGTACCAGCCCTCCTCCTGCGCGACTTCGGCCCGCTGCCCCAGGACGCAGTAATGGCCGTCGCTGCCCGTGCTGCTGCATTTGGCATAGAGGTAGCAGGGGCTGCCGGGCGTGAGGACGATGTTCGCTTGCGGGAGGCTCCACACCCCGTCGGTGGCTCCTTTGTAAATGGCGTGCCGGAGGGTGCCGGCGGTGCAGCCGAACAGGTTCACGTCGTTGCTCTTGTTGACGGTGAAGGTGGAACCGACGGCGAACTGCCCGGCATGGTTGCCCACCAGCAGCAGGTCGGCCCGGAGGGTTTCGAGCATCGAGGCGAGCTCTTCGGCGTCGCGCCACGCCCGGCGCGAGAAGGCGCGGGCCTCGCGGTAGACGTTGTCCACGTCGTGGGTGACGTCTTTGATGTCGTTCTCGATCTTCTCGGAGTAGGAGGTGTAGACGGGGGTGTCGGAGAGCACGAGGCTGAGTTTGCCGGGGTCTTGCAGGGGATAGCTGACTTCGCTGACCCGTATCTCGACGGGGTCGGAGTCGTCGCTCTCCTGCACCAGCACGGTGTCGCCGGCCCGCACGACGATCCCTTCGCGCCGGACGTAGCGGGGGTCGATGTCGAGGCGGTAGGCGTACCGTTTCACGCAGCGGCGGTCGAGTTCTTCCTGCGTGCGGGCTTTCAGCTCGGCTTCGGCCCGGTCGACGTAGGACTGGGGCATGACGAAGCCCAGCAGGACGAAGCGGTCGCCCACGGCGGGCTGACGGGCCTCGGACGGCAGTTTGTAGCCGTTGTCGGCGGAGGTGTTGAAGGCGAGCAGGCCGGACGTTGCGTCGAATTGGGTGATGGCGAAGGCTTCGCCGGTCAGGGCGCCGGAGGTGAATTTGATCCGCGCCTCCTGTTCGGGAGCCAGAGCCAGGTCGCCGCTGTCGGGAGGAAGTTCGACGGTGACGGTCCAGCTGCCGGCCTTGGCGATGTCGTCTGGCACGGCGACGGCGCTGACCGTGGCCCCGGACAGGCGGGGATAGATGTCGTCGAAGGTGACGACCGCTTCCCGAACGCCGTACCGGCCGGTGTTCTTTTCGAGGTAGGAGGCCCCGCCGGCGCCGGAAAAGACGAGGTTCCGGTCGCGGTAACCGGCGGGCAGGTTGTCGGAAGAGCCGTACCCGTAGAGGCGGGTGACGACGGAGGCGTCGGAAACGCCGATCTTCTCAAGGCTGTATAGCCCTTTGCCGCGGCCGTACCGGAACAGCCCGGCGGGATCGGTCTTGTAGCGTCCGACGCGGATGGCCTGCCCGGAGATGTGCCACTCGGTGCCGAACGCTTCGCAGATGCGGGTCAGGGCGTCGAGGCAGTAGGTCTCGTCGAACTCGATGTGACGGAATTCGCCGGCGGCGGCGATCCCTTCCTCGATGCCGACGGTGAAGCCGGAGGCTTCGCGTCCGATGGAGGTGTAGAGGGCGTCGATGTGCCCGGCCAGGTCGCTGTCGTAGGGGAAGGTCAGGCTGCCTTCGTCTTTGTGGAGCAGGCAGCCGAGCCGGTAGCAGGGGGCGTAAAAGGTGAGGGTGTAGCTGTACATCCCTTCGGACTGTTTGCAGTCGGGCTCGTCGGTGAGGGTGTACCGCACGCCGAGCCAGTCGAAATGGTCGCCGGCCTGCAGGTCGAGGGGCCGGACGGAGGCGACGGTCATGCGGATGGCCTGTTCGCCCATCTGTTTGTGGGTGCAGACAAAGCTGTCGTCGGGGGTCAGCTCCTGCACGGGACGGCTGTCGGCGCCGCGGAGTATCCGGATGTCATTCATGGGCTTCGATGAGTTTTACGGTGAATTTGGCGTAAACCTGACTGCGTTTCTGGATGTCGGTGACTTGGAATCCTTCGGGGGCGAAGAGGCTCCACTGCCGCCCTTTGTAGCTGAGGCTCCTCAACCCGGGCTGTCCGAATACCCGGTAAAGGGATCGAACGCGGCGGCCGAAGCTCTCCATGTCGGGGGCCCGCAGGGTGGCGGTCAGGCTCAGGGTGTGTTTGTCGAGGCCGCCCGGGGCCCACCGGTCGGGGGCGGGGAACTGGTTGGCTTTGATCTCGCGGCGGGCGGGCAGGTCCCAAGCGCCTTGGGTGGAGGCGATCACCAGTCCGAAGCTCTCCCAATGCCAGTCGTCGAGGTCGTACTTTTTGTTGCCGAACCAGCTGCCGGAGCGATCCCAGACGCCAGACTCCCGGTTCCACAGGCCGGTGTCGAGTATCCACGCGCCGGGCTCGAACATGTCGTACCACAGGCCCCGGTCGGTCCAGACGCCGGTTTCGTTCCAGCAGCGGGTGGCGAGCAGCCATTGTTCGGGCCATTCGGCGGGCTGCCCGTCGTAACCGGGCATGGCCGGTGCCGGTTCGGTGAAGGCGAGGGTGACGGAGGCGATGTTCCTGCGGGGGGCGATCTTCACCTCTTTGCGCAGGCCCACGCTCCACTGCCCCCAGTCGCACCGGAGCCGGGAGGTGGCGGGCAGCGCGGCGAGGAACCGGCGGAAGCGCTCGATGTTTTCGCGCAGGGCGGCTTCGTCGTCGGCCACGAGGTGCCCGGTCAGCTGTATTTCGCGGCTGCCGAAGGCGAATCGGTCGTCGGGGCTGACGTAGGGCTCCACGCCGTCCTCGCCGTCCCACTGGCGGTAGCTGTCGCCAGTGCGGGCGGGCATGTCCCACGCGCCGCTGAGGGCGATGTTGCTGCCGGAGGCGTGGCCGGGGACGAAGCCGAATGCGGCCAGGGCGGTGTCGTTCAGATAATAGGTGTTCATATGCTGATGGTGATGTCCGCGGGGGTAGGGGCCGCTCACTTGGCCCAAACCTCCCCGCCGGCGGTGTTGTTCTTAATGGCCCGAAGCTCGGTGGCCACGGTGTCGAGCCGCTCGCGCAGGCCGTCGGTGTTGTCGGCGGTGCGGCGGGTGTTCTCTTCGATGGCGATGCCGCTGCGGGCGATGTCGGCGACCTGCACCAGGGAGGACTGAGCGGCTGCCAGCTGCTCGGCGCCGAGGCTGGCGATCCGGCTCTGGATATCCACGCTGTAACGGAACAGGCCTTCGAGCTTGGAGGCGGTGTTCTCGGTGATCTTCTCGGTGATCTCGCCGCGCAGGCCGGAGGCTTGTTTGTCCTCTTTCTTGGCGGTGGTGACGTCGATGCCGGTCACGGCGCGCAGCCGCGCCTCTTCGTTGCTGAGCTGGGCCATCAGGTCGTTCCATTCCTGTCGGAGCTGTTCTTGCTCGTCGGCGGTCAGCTCGCCGTCGGACTCTGCGGCTTGGGCGAATTTCTCGTACCAGGCGCGCACTTTCTCGTCGGCCATCAGCTTGAGGGACTGGGTGACGGCGTTTTTCATCAGGCTCTGGAAGGTGTCGGCGAAGTCGGCGGCGCTTTTCTTCCCGGCTTTGAAGCCGTCGATGATGCTGGTCACTACCTGGTCGTAAGAGGAACCGGTGAAGGTCTCGCGAACTTTTTCCAGGTATTCTTTCTGGCTCTGGGCAAGTTTCTCACCCTCTTCGCGAGCGGCTTTGAGGGCGTCGTAATATTTTTTGCCGTCTTCGGAGAGTTTGCCTTGCCGGGCGAGCAGGTCGATCTCGGTGTCGGTTTTCCCTTCGAGGCTGGCCATATCTTTGATGATCTTGCCTTTGCGGAACCAGGTGCCGTGCTTGTAACGCTCGCCGGCGACGTATTCGGTCCCATAGAGTTTCTCTCGGAGCTGATTCTGCTCGTTTTCGTTCTGGGTGATCTGGTCGGTCATCACTTTCCCCTTGCGCGCGAGGTACTGGAGGGTCGATTCGTCGATCCTTTTGGCCCATTCGTAGCGCTCGCGGTAGAGTTTGTTGATCTCGAACTCGGCGAGGTAGCTTTTCAGCTCGTGGTCGTGGATCTCTTTGCGGAGCTTTTCGTTCTCGGCCTTGACTTTCTGGCCGATGGAGAAGAAGCTGGCCACGGACGAGATGATGCTCACGGCGCCTCCGAGGATATCGCCGGTAAGCATCTGGCCCAGTCCGGTGAGCCCTTTCAGGCCGGCATCGACCATCTGGGTGGTGTTCTCGATAATGTAGGAAATGTTCTCGTCATCGCAGATGGAGGCCATGTCTTTGCCGATCTGCTTGACCTGGTCGCGAACGGTTCCCCAGCCGGCCTGTATGACGCCGATGCCTTGCAAGACTTGCGTCATGCCGCCTTCGCCCATTTTGCCGAAGCCATCGTTGATCAAAACGAAGCCTTCCCTGATGTCGGCGCAGAAGGCCTGAACCGATCCTTTTTTGGCAAATTCCTGATGCAGCTTGCCTACTTCGGTGCGGAGCTTGGCGACGGTTTCAGAGTTCTCGTCGAGGTTCCGGTAAAGTTCGGGGTTCATCCCCGCCGGAAGCTCGGTCGCCTTGCCGTCGACAAAATCGAGCAGCTGTTTCGCATCTTTATAGGTTCCGGCCAACTGCCGCAGGGAGAGGTTGGAAAGCTGGCTGGTCATCTGCTCCCACAGACCGCTGTCTTTCAACATTTTATCGGCCGTTTCGGAAAGAGCTTTCTCGCACGCCCGACGGGCCACTTCGGCTTCGGCGTTGTATCCATTGGCCAGCAGGGCGTTGATCTGCTGGTTGTGCTGCCAGATGATTTTCTGAAACTTGGTGGAATAAGTGGCCATCTTGTCGAGGGCCGTTTTCAGCTTTTCGGCATCGGCTTCAAGTACGCTGATTCCGGGGATGTCCAGATCGGGGATTGCTATCTTATATTTATCATCTGCCATTGATTGTGTTGGCTAAGGTTAGTAAATCGTTGTCGGTGGCGTCCGCCGAAAGGTCGCCGCCGCCCGGAGTACGGTCGTAACGGTAGCCGGGCGCGTCGGCGAGCATCATGCGGATGTTGATCCAGCTCATGCGGTGCAGGATGTAGTGGTAGCTCCATCCGGTCTTCTCGGCGATCAGCTGGATCACGCCCCAGGGGCTATTCAGGCCGACTACGCGTCCGCCTGCTGACTCCCCCGTTCCTTCGGACTCAGATTGTTCGCCAGCAGCATCAATCTGATAGAGGTCGTAAAATCCGCCACGCCGTTGATCTGCAGGAAGACCATCCAGGCCTGTGCGAAGGCGGAGGGGCTGAGGTGCCGCCCAAGCCAGCGGGCCAGCGGGCGGCGCGGAATCCAGGTGCGGCGACCGCGTACGGCTTCGGCGAGGATATCGAGGGCGTCGCGGGTGTGCCGGGCGGTGATGTCGTAAGCCTGGGACAGGCTGAGCCCGTCGAAATCGGCGGGGGCCAGCTCCATAGCCACGATCAGGCGGCTGATGCGGAGCAGGCCGGCCAGGGTGGGCTGGCGCAGGGTGACGTACCGGGTGCGGCGGCCGAACAGCCGAAGGAAAAGGGGTGCGGGTGCGCATGGCACCCGCACCCCTTTTTCCAACAGCGTATCGGCAGCCCGGAGCTGGGTCGATTGCTGTCTGTCCATACCTCTACGCGCCCGGCTGGTTGACGACGGTGGTGTCGGTGACGCTCATCTTCTTGACGCCGGCGGCTTTCGGGGTCAGCACGGTGAGGCTGTGTTCGAGCAGGCCGTAACCGTTGCGCTTGATGGCCCAGTTCAGGCGGGTCGACATCTTGGCGCGGCCGATGGCCACTTCGAGGCCCGATTTGGTCGTGAATTTCACGGCGACCTCTTTCGAGGTGAAGTTCTGCGGGGCGTCCCAGGTCTTTTTGTCTTCGGACAGGGTGCCGCCGAAGGCTTTGTAGCAGGTTTCGGGGTCGAGGTCGGAGGTCGAGAATTTCAGGGTCGTGGCGCCCGGAATGTAGATCTCGTCTTCCGGCTCGTCCATCTCCTCGCATTCGCAGGCTACGGTCTCGCCTTCGGCCGTCTCGAGGGTCGCGGTGTCTTTATACGTTTTGCCCAGGGCGGCGTACGCGTTTTCCGCCGGGACGGAACCGTCGGCCGGGATCGCTGCGATCAGGATGCCGTCTTCGTTCAGGCCGATTGCTTTTTTTACCATAGTTGTCAAGGTGTTAAATAGGTTGTTGTGTAATAAATAATAGGGAAGGGATCGTTCAGCCGGCTTTCGGGGCGGCTGGCGCCGTCGTTCCGCGCCGGTTTCCCGCTGCGCCGCGCTCCGGGATTCGTGCAGCCGGAGGCTGGGTCGCTGAGGGGCCGGGGATTACCCGGCTGCGGGACCGGACGGAAGGGGGTCGCCGGCGGACGGGGAAACTGCGGACCCGGCGTCGGGGGCCAGGGTGTAATGGTTCAGCTCCGCCTGCTTGATCAGCACCGGGCATTTCATCGAGGGGGTCCGGCACCGGAAAGC
>CANQXP010000046.1 GCA_947627885.1 uncultured Rikenella sp. | reverse complement strand
GATCAGCGTCGCCACGCTGGCGGCGGTTCGAGGCCACATTACCGAATAACCTGAAAAGCATGATTACCACCCGCGAGATCGCCCTCGATCCCAAGACTTTTTTCCAGCTTCTCCTGAATCTCAATTTCCGGAGGAAAACACGTATCCTGTATGCCATTGCAGCCATCCTGGCCGCGGTGTGGATAGCGATGTACCCGGCCCAGAAACAGCTTTGGCTGCTGCTGGCGGCGGTCTGCCTGTTCCCGCTGGTGATCGTTTTCCTGACCTGGCGGACGGCGCACAACAAGATGAATGCCGCTTTCACGGTGCCGCGCAGCTATTCGATCACAAACGACCGGATCGTGGCGCACCTGCCGGACGGACAGGAGGAGGCGTTCGACATCGCGCATATCCACCGGATGAATCGCACCCGGCGTTATTACCTGCTGTTCACCACGCCGATCGAGTTCATCTACTTGCCGTACGACGCTTTCCTGAACGCGGCGGACAGGGAGTGGTTCGAACAGAATATCGTCCGCCGGGCCAAAACCGTACGAAAACATTAACCGTACGGTTCCTGTAAGCGATGCGTAGCATCGCACGTGTCCCGCCGCGGTCATGCGGACGCCGCCCGCGTAGGGCAGTCAATGATCGCTTTGGAAAGGCGCCCGCCCGCTAAAAAGCCAATAATGGATGGTTTAACATAAGCTAAACCATCCATTATTGCCGCGGGCGCCGGAAAATTAATTTACGGATTAAAATTAAGTTTCCGTATCAGTGTGCGTGCCGGACGCCTCCCCTCGGGAGGCCCGCAACTCAGGTTGCGACCTGAAGGATTGTATATAAAACCGTACGATTAACGTTATCAGTTGGAGAACGTCAGGCCCATGTCCGAAGCGTCGACCAGCACCGGTTTTTCCTTGTTCACTTTGCCGCCCAGAATCTGCTTCGACAGCTCGTTCACCAAGTTCCGCTGCAACGACCGCTTGATCGGCCGCGCCCCGAACTGCGGGTCGAACCCGTCCTGCGCCAGCCATTCCACCGCCTTGTCGCTCACCGCCAGCTCGATGCCGCTCTGCGCCAGCATCTTCGTCAACGAATTGATTTGCAGCGAAACGATCTGCCGCACATCCTCGATCGTCAGCGGCAGGAACATGATGATTTCGTCGATCCGGTTCAGGAACTCCGGACGGATCGTCTGTTTGAGCAAGTCCATCAGCTCGTTCTTCGTCGCCTCGATGATTCCGTCCCGTTTGTCCGCCGTCATCTCCTTGTCGTCCAGCCCGTCGAACCGTTCGTTGATAATGTGCGAACCGATATTCGACGTCATGATGATGATCGTGTTGCGGAAATCCACCGTGCGGCCCTTGTTGTCCGTCAGACGGCCGTCGTCCAGCACCTGCAAGAGGATATTGAACACATCCGGGTGCGCCTTCTCGATCTCGTCCAGCAACACCACCGAGTACGGTTTGCGCCGCACCGCTTCGGTCAGCTGGCCGCCCTCGTCATAGCCCACGTATCCCGGAGGCGCCCCGATCAGCCGCGACACGCTGTGCCGCTCTTGATATTCGCTCATATCGATACGAGTCATCAGATTCGCGTCGTTGAACAGGAACTCCGCCAGCGCTTTGGCCAACTCGGTCTTCCCTACCCCGGTGGTTCCGAGGAAGATGAATGAGCCGATCGGCTTGTGCGGGTCCTGCAACCCCGCCCGCGAACGCCGCACGGCATCCGAAATGGCCCGGATCGCCTCGTCCTGCCCGATCACGCGCTTGTGCAGTTCGTCCTCCATAAAGAGCAGCTTCTCGCGCTCGCTGGCCAGCATCCGGCTCACCGGAATGCCCGTCCACCGCGAGACCACCCCCGCAATATCCTCCGCATCGACCTCCTCCTTGATCATCGGGTTGTCCTTCTGGTTCTCGCCCAGCTGCGCCTGCAACCGTTCGATCTCCTTCTCCGACTCCTGGATCTTGCCATAGCGCAATTCCGCTACCTTCCCGTAATCGCCCCGGCGTTCGGCTTCGGCAGCCTCCATCTTGTAATGGTCGATCGCCTCTTTCTCCTTCTGTATCCCTTCGATAATGTCGCGTTCGCCCTGCCACTTAGCCCGCAAAGCGTTCCGTTGAGAGTTGAGCTCCTCGATCTGCTGGGTCAGCTCGTCCACCTTCTTGTCGTCGTTCTCCCGGCGGATCGCCTCCCGTTCGATCTCCAGCTGGCGTACCCGGCGGTCGAGTTCGTCGATATCCTCCGGCACGGAATTCATCTCGGTCCGCAGCTTGGCCGCCGCCTCGTCGATCAGGTCGATCGCCTTGTCCGGCAGGAACCGCGACGTGATATAGCGGTGCGAAAGCTCGACCGAAGCGATGATCGCCTCGTCTTTGATCCGCACCTTGTGGTGGTTCTCGTAACGCTCTTTCAGCCCACGGAGGATCGAAATGGCGTCCGGTACCGTCGGTTCGTCCACCATCACCCTCTGGAACCGCCGTTCGAGAGCTTTGTCCTTTTCGAAATACTTCTGGTACTCGTCCAGCGTCGTGGCCCCGATAGCCCGCAGCTCGCCCCGCGCCAGAGCCGGTTTGAGGATATTGGCCGCGTCCATGGCCCCCTCGCCCCCGCCGGCCCCCACCAGCGTGTGGATCTCGTCGATAAAGAGGATGATCTGCCCTTCGGAGTCGATCACCTCTTTGACCACTCCTTTGAGCCGCTCCTCGAACTCGCCTTTGTATTTGGCCCCCGCGATCAGGGCGCCCATATCGAGTGAAAAGAGCTGTTTGTCTTTCAGGTTTTCCGGCACGTCGCCGTCCACGATCCGGTGGGCCAGCCCCTCGGCAATGGCTGTCTTCCCCACCCCCGGTTCGCCGACCAGGATCGGGTTGTTCTTGGTTCGCCGGGTCAGGATCTGGAGCACACGGCGGATCTCGTCGTCGCGCCCGATCACCGGGTCGAGCCGCCCTTTGCGCACCTGTTCGATCAGGTTAATGGCATATCGGCCCAGCGCGTCGAACTGCTGCTCGCTGGTCTGGCTGTCCACCGTCGTGCCCTTGCGAAGCTCCTTGATGGCCTTGACCAGCTCTTTTTCGGTGACCCCCGCATCCTTGAGCAGGCGGCCGACCGATTCCAGCCCCAGCAGGATATGCTCCGGGGTGACATATTTGTCGCCGAACTGCGCGGTGGCCTGCATGGCCTTCTGCATCACCTTGTTGCTGTCCGACGAAAGGTAAGGCTCGCCGCCCTGCACCTTCGGCAGACGGGCGAGATTGTTATCGACCGCAGTCCGCAGAGCCGTCATATTGACGCCCACCTTGTTCAGCAGGTAGACCCCGATGGAATCCTCCTCCCGCAACATGGCGCTCAGGATATGCGCCGGCTCGACGGCCTGCTGCCCTCCGGCCACGGCGATGTTCACCGCCTGCTGGAGAAGCTCCTGAGCTTTAATTGTCAAGTTGTTAGTCGTCATAATTTATCTGTTTTTCGTACTTTTTGTTTTCAGTTTTCGCGTGAAAGTAAGTACAAACTTCTTGCCAAAAAGGGGCTGTCAGACATTTTGTCAGACAACCCCTTTCTTGTCATATTTATTTATTCCGCCCCGGAAAACCTACCGTTTCAGCTCGTAGTACGGTATGCGTCCGACCGGCGCCGAGACCTCCAGCACCAGCGGGCCTTTGAACTTCTGCCCCAGATCGTCCACCCAGGTGCCGCGCGGCAGGCGCACCGTCCGTTTGCCGTCCGGCGTCAGGATCGGCGCCACCAGGTATTTCGCCCCCAGCATATACTGGTCGCGGCAGTCGGAGAAGCCTTTGTTCGGGTACATATACTCCATATAGCGCACGATCGGCTCCCCCGCATTGCGTGCCATTTCGAGGATATAGGGCGCCATCTTCTCGTGCAGTTCGGCAGCCGCCCGGCAATAGTCCAAATGCTCCTTGTCCAGCACGCGCCACGGCGCCACCGAGAACTGCATCATCGGCATCAGGGCCTGCAACTGCGCCGAACGGACGATCAAGTCCTGATCCAGTTTAGTCTGGTCGGCATGCATGAAATCGGCGACCTGCCCCCCGCCCACCATATCGGGACAGGTGTACGGGTAGCCCATGATCCCCGCATTGAGCATCTCCGGAACCAGCCGTCGCAGCTCCGGCCACGAGTTCCCTTTGTCGCAGAGGCGCTGCACCAGCGGATAACCCTGCATCTTCCATCCTGCGCGGTACTCGTTATAGGGAAAGTGGGTGCCCAGCTCGGCCCATTTCTGCAAATGATCGACCGCCCGTGCCGTCGTGTCGTAATAGTCCTGCTTGTCCGGCTCATAGAAATAGGTATCCCCGGCGTCGAACTTGAAGCCGTCCACGCCGTACTCCCGCTGCATCCCTTTCAGGATGCCGAGCAAGTGTTCGAAAGCCTCCGGATTGGTCAGGTCGTAACAGGCGCTGTTCCCGTTCCACCAGGGTATAACGGCGGCTTTCTTCTCCCCCTTTCGCCGGATCAGGTACCCTTTCGACTCCAATTCGCGGAATTCCGGGCTGTCGGGGCTGACGAAGGGCGATATCCAGAGCATCACTTTGAACCCTTTCGCATGCAGCCGGTCGATCATCCCTTTCGGGTCGGAGAAGCGTTCGGCTTTGAAGTCGAAGTTCCCGTAGTACCGCTGCCAGTTGTCGTCCACCATCAGGATCCCGGCGGGAAAACCGTTGGCCAGGATGTCGTTCGCATATTTTTCGATCGCCTCCTGGCTCTGGTCGTACTGCAATTCGATCCAGGTGTTGTACTGGGGCATGCTGAAGAAAAGTTCCGGCGGCAGCTGCCCGTCGCTTTTGAAATGGGCGTCCTTACCGAGAATGAACGCCTCGCGCAAGGTCTTGCCCGCCTGTACGGCTTTAACCTCCCCGGCAGGCGAGTCGATCAGGAACTTACCGCCGTCGTACTCGAAGTCGAACGGGGCGTCGCTCCAGATGTAGCGTCCGTAACTGGAGACCAGAAAGGGTGCGGATTGGTTCCGCTCGTTGTTGGTTCCGAGCGAATATTTGCGGGTCGGCTTTTCGAGGGGCGCGATGTTCCCCATCGTGGTAAACGCTCCCCACCATTTTTCCCCGGCGAGCACCGGGATTTCACTTTTATGCTGCGCAGCGGCGGTGCTGAAGAACATCACTCCGGCCAGCAGTGCGGCAGCGATCTGTTTGGGTCTTTTCATAGGGTCAGGGTTGGTAGAGTTTCAAATGTCTATCTTTTTGAGCAAGGAGGTGAAGTGCAGCGCCTGTTCGCCGAACAAAGGGCCGGCGATCGACGAGTATTCGCCCATCACGTCCTGCATGAAGCGCCGGTATTCGGCGGTATCGGGCACTTCGACCTGCAACGAGTAGGTGTAGTGGGGATCGCCGTTATCGGTCAGCACGCGGGTGAAAACGATCTTCCTCTGTCCCTGCGCATCATCGCCGCCGAAACCCGCCTCCCGCAGGTAGGGCATGAACTTATTGGCGAAAAGGTCGTACCACCGCTCGTGCACGGGCGGCTCGACCATAAAGGACGTATTCACGATATACATAACTTTCGAGTTTTTAACCGTTCGGTTAATTTGTAAACAGCGATGCGCAGCATCGCCCGCCCGCCGACCGCTCTGCGGCGTGCCGCACGGGCGTTGTTTAGGGTATTTACAGCCCGGTAGATGTCACCTGTCCGCGTGGGAGCGCAATTTCATATCTGGGGTATAGGCGGCCAATAAGACACCCAACGGGTGCGCGCGCCAGGCAATAGGCTATAATTACCCGAAGCCGTTCTATCAGCCCGCCGGTGACAAATGGAACTACCCAAATAACAGCCGCGCGCTAACGGAAATCCAGCGAAAAGCCTGATGGCTTTTACGTTGTCTTTCCTATGTTAGCGAAGCGCGCGGCGTTCTCTGCAAACAGGAGGGGTACTGCGCTAACGCCGCGCGGGCGGTGCGTGCCGCACTCCCAAGGGGCTGTAATTACCCAATAAAAGCCACGCGCCGCGGGCAATGGGCTGTAACCACCCTGATTAATAACCGAACTATTTAATCATATCGAACCCGGTGTAAGGCCTGAGCGCCTCCGGGATCACGATCCCCTCCGGCGTCTGGTTGTTCTCCAGCAGAGCCGCCACAATGCGCGGCAGTGCAAGCGAACTGCCGTTCAGCGTATGCGCCAACTCGGTCTTTTTCGTCTCCGCATTCCGGAAACGGAGCTTCAGACGATTGGCCTGGAACGACTCGAAATTAGAGACCGAAGAGACCTCCAGCCACTTGTCCTGCGCCTCGCTGTACACCTCGAAGTCATAGGTCAGCGCACTCGTAAAGCTCATATCCCCACCGCACAGGCGCAGGATACGGTACGGCAATCCCAGCTTCTGCACGATCCCCTCCACATGGGCGACCATCTCGTCCAGCTTATCATAAGAATCCGACGGGTGCGACACCTGCACGATCTCCACCTTATCGAACTGATGCAGGCGATTCAGTCCCCGTACATCCTTCCCGTACGATCCCGCCTCACGCCGGAAGCACGGCGTGTAGGCCGTCATCTTGATCGGCAGCTCCTTCTCGTCCACGATCTCGTCGCGGAAGATATTGGTCACCGGCACCTCCGCCGTCGGGATCAGGTAGAAATTGTCCACCGTGGCATGGTACATCTGCCCCTCCTTGTCCGGCAGCTGGCCGGTGCCGAAGCCCGAAGCCTCGTTGACCATGATCGGCGGCTCCACTTCGAGGAAACCCGCAGCGGTGTTCGTATCGAGGAAAAAGTTGATCAGCGCCCGCTGCAACCTGGCACCCTTGCCCTTATAGACCGGAAAACCGGCCCCCGTGAGCTTGTTACCCAGTTCGAAGTCGATAACATCGTACTTACGGGCCAGCTCCCAGTGCGGCAGGATGCCTTCGCCTTTGAGTTGTTTGGCTTCCGGCCCGCCCATCTTCACGACGAGATTGTCCTCCGCCGTCTTTCCCTCCGGCACGATCTCGGCGGGCCGGTTCGGCAGGGTCACGATCAGGGCCTCCATCCCGGCAATCACCTCCGCCTGTTCGGCTTCGAGGGATTTAGACTGCTCCTTCAACCCGGCGACTTTCTCCTTCAACGCATTGGCCTCTTCGGCTTTCCCCGATTTGAACAGGCCTCCGATCTCTTTGGCGATCTTGTTCTGCTCGGCCAGGTTGCCGTCCAGTTGCTGCTGGATCGCCTTCCGGCGGTCGTCCAGCGCGATGATCTTGTCGATGAGCGGAGCGGCATCCACCCCTTTCTTGGCCAACCGGGCGACGGTGAGTTCGCGTTCGTCCCGGATCTGTTTCAGTGTAAGCATTTTATTTTCGTATTTCTATCTTTCTCGGTTTTCGGGCCGCTTTCGGGCGGCACGGAATTTTCAAAGTTACGATTTTTCGCAAAAAAGAGAGGTCCGTTTTCTCTTTACGGAGAAAACGGACCTCTTACCTGAATGGATCGTACGCCGTTATTCCGCAGTCGGTACCACCGACACGAACGACTTGCCTTCCGCTTTTTTCTTGAAACATACGGTACCGTCAACCAATGCGAACAGCGTATGGTCTTTACCGATCCCTACGTTTTCGCCGGGGTTGTGAACCGTACCGCGCTGACGCACGATGATGTTCCCGGCTTTAGCCACCTGACCGCCGAAGAGTTTGACGCCCAGACGTTTGCTTTCAGATTCACGGCCGTTCTTCGAACTACCTACACCTTTCTTATGTGCCATTGTCTTTTACTTTTTAAGCGTTTTCTTTAATAAACAGAAAAATCCCTCCCGCAGAGATTAAGCGATGATATCCTTGATCTCGATCTGGGTCAGGCACTGGCGGTGCCCGTTCTGTTTCTGGTAGCCCTTGCGGCGCTTTTTCTTGAAGACGATGACTTTATCGTCTTTCAAGTGTTTCAGCACAGTAGCTTCCACTTTGGCGTCTTTTACCGTAGGTGCGCCAACTGCAACCTTTCCGTCATTGTCAATTAGCAGGACTTTGTCGAAGCTCACGCCGGCGCCTTCTGCGTCAGCGAGACGGTGAACATACAGCTTGCGACCTTTTTCAACTTTGAATTGTTGACCTGCAATTTCTACGATAGCGTACATAATTGTTTCGCTTGTTGTTAGTGTGTTTTGAACCGCAAAGGTAAAACATTTTCGGTTCCCCGCAAAACTTAACGGCTTTATTCACACATTTTTCTGCTCGCCGCCCGTAAACATCCGGCAGGAACCGGGCAGACAAAGTGCCTACACGGTCAGGTCGAGTTCGTCGCGGAGCATCAGGATATTGGGGTTCAGGTTGACCAGGTATTGCAGCTTGTCCTCGGTCGATACCGGCTTGTACTCCTGCTGCACTTCGCTCACGACCACAGAAACCGATACGGCCGTCCCGGTCAGGTTCCGAAGGTCTCGTTCGATCTCCCATTTGGCCTGGTTGATCTCGTCCGCCAGCACCTCGTTCGGCACCGTCACGGTCACTTCACTGCCCTTTATGGTCTTGGAGGTCAGCGCCGTTGCCAACCGAGGCCGCTGGCGTTCGTTCCAGAGGCGCACCAGCTCGTCGTATTTCGCCGCGACCGCCCGCTCGGCCTCTTCCGGACTCATTGGCCGCACGGCGGGCATAGGTTCCTGCGCCGCACTCCCGGCCTGCGGCATCGCAGCGGCCGGAGAGGGAGCCTTCAAATCGGTGATCGACACTCCCGTAATCGAACGCCCCACCGCCGGACGGGCCGTCGTTGCAGCCGGCTGCGGAGCCGGTGCGGCTGCAACAGGATTCGCAGCAACCACAGGAGTCGGTTCGACCTTAGAGGCCGAAGCAGGAGCAGGAGCAGGAGCAGGTGCAGGTGCAGGTGCAGGAACTGGAGCCGCAGCAGGAGTATCGGAAGCAGGAGCAACCGAAACCGCCGCATCCCCGGAAACCTTGATCGCAGGCATCGGGTATTTCCCCACCCCGGCCACCAAAGCCAACTCATCCTCTTCCGCAAGTGCCGAACCGCCTACGGCGTCATCTTTTTTTTTTAGGCCGCCCAGGCCGCAGAGCTTGATCAGCGCCAGCTCCGCGTGGAGCCGACGGTTGGTGGCCTGCCGGTAGCCCGTGTCGGTCTGCGTCAGCAGGTTGATCGCGTTGAACAGGAAACCGACGTCGCACGCCTGCGCCTGCGCCCGGTAGCGTTCCGCCACATTCCCGGTCACTTCGAGCAGCTGCGCCGTCTGCGGGTTCTTGCAGACCAGCAGATCCCGCATATGCCCGTTCAGGCCGGCGATAAACAACTGCCCCT
The DNA here is from genome assembly GCA_947627885.1 of uncultured Rikenella sp. Taxonomy (GTDB): domain Bacteria; phylum Bacteroidota; class Bacteroidia; order Bacteroidales; family Rikenellaceae; genus Rikenella. The sequence goes on along the minus strand of CANQXP010000046.1, from coordinate 8,879 downwards.
CGAATCCCCGCCGCAGAATCCCGTCGAACAGGGTCAAAAGTTCCGCATAATTCCCCGCCAGGATCAAGTCGGTAGCCGCGAAATAAGTATTGTAATCCAGTACGTTCAGGCTCTCCGCCACCTTGTCGCCCGTCAGCTGCGCGCCGCAGAACGACACCACGCGGTCGAACATCGACAGCGCGTCCCGCATCCCGCCGTCCGCCCGCTGCGCGATGATGTGCAGCGCCTCGTCATCATACGTAACCCCCTCGTTCCCCGCAATATATTGCAGGTACTGCACCGTATCCTCGACCCGTATACGGTTGAAGTCGTAACACTGGCACCGCGACAGGATCGTGGGCAATATCTTATGCTTCTCGGTGGTGGCGAGGATAAAGACCGCATAGTGCGGCGGCTCCTCCAAAGTCTTGAGGAACGCGTTGAAGGCGTTGGCCGACAGCATGTGCACCTCGTCGATAATATAGACGCTGTATTTGCCGACCTGCGGCGGAATGCGCACTTTTTCGGTCAATGCGCGGATGTCTTCCACGGAATTATTGGAGGCCGCATCAAGCTCGTGTATCGAGAACGACCGCCCTTCGTTGAATGCCTTGCACGATTCGCACTCGCCGCACGCTTCGTGATCCGCGGTCGGGTTCATGCAGTTGATGGCCTTGGCGAAAATGCGCGCGCAGGTGGTCTTCCCCACTCCCCGCGGCCCGGTGAACAGGTAGGCGTGGGCCAGCTGCCCGCGGGCGATGGCGTTCTTGAGGGTCTCGGTAATATGGCTCTGCCCGATAACGCTGCGAAAGGTCGCGGGACGGTATTTCCGGGCGGATACGACGAATGATTCCATAGTTTACAAAGATAACGAAAGCCAACCGCAATCCAAACCGCTTTATTTTTTCCGCTCCCTTATTTGTAACCTATTTTCTTCGGGTTGGAGAGAACTGCCGCTTTTTGTAAAAAGCGGCACCAAAAACTTTTGAGCCAGCTACGCTACTCTTTAGTCTGCCGAAGTCCTCATCTTTGGGGTGCGGGGAACGGCGGCTATCAGGCGTTACTAAATCAAAGCCGCCGCTCCCGCGCCCCAAAAACTAAGGCTGTGATAGATTTAGGATGCGCCAGCATCCTCGGAAGTTTTTTGGTTCTTTTTGTTCACAAAGAGAACAGTTGCCTCCAACCCAATGAAAATAGGTTACAAATAAAAGATCGAAAAATCAGAACCGTTTGGTATAGGCGTGGCAGTAAGGTTCCGTCCCCTTGCGGTCGTAATAGTCCTGGTGATACGTCTCCGCCGGCCAGAACTTCGTCGCCGGAGTCACCTTCGTGACTACCCGGTAGCCTTTCGCTTTCAGCTGCCCGATCAGCTTTTCGGCCACCGCCTTCTGCTCCGGATTCAGGTAGAAAACCTCGGAGCGGTACTGCGGCCCCAGGTCGGGCCCCTGTCCGTTCGCCTGCGTCGGATCGTGAATCTCGAAAAAGAGCTTCGCCAGCGTTTCGTAGCTCACCTTCGACGGATCGTAAGTAACCTTGACCGCCTCGGCGTGCCCCGTCTTTTTGGTGCAGACCTGCTCGTACGTCGGGTTGTCCACCGTTCCGCCGATGTAGCCCGACACCACCGAGATCACCCCCGGCTGCTTCTGCATCATATGCTCCACGCCCCAGAAACAACCGCCCGCGAAGATCGCCTCGGCCGTCTTCTGCTCCGCGGCCTTCGCGGACTTGGCCGGGATGAAATCCATCGAAATCGAGTTCACGCAGTGGCGGGTATTCTTGTCCGTAAATCCTTCGCCCGTAAAAACGTGCCCCAGATGGGCGCCGCATTTGGCGCAGGTGATCTCCGTGCGCCGCCCGTCGGCATCGACGCTCCGTTTGACCGCCCCCGGAATCTCGTCGTCGAAGCTCGGCCAGCCGCACCCCGAATCGAACTTGTCCTCCGACCGGTAGAGCGGCGCGCCGCACTGCTTGCAGATGTAAGTCCCCTTCTCCTTCGAGTTGTAATATTTCCCCGTGAAAGGCCGCTCCGTGCCTTTGTCGATGATGACCCGCTTCTCTTCGGGCGTCAGTTCTTTCTTCATGGTCTGTGCGTTTAAAGTGCCTGCGGCGAACAGGGCTGCGAGCATCGCGCCCCACCGGGCCAAGCGCCGGAGACCCGCTGCGGGCCGCCGGGTAAAGTTAGCGGTTTTCTCCATCATGTTGGTAAAACGCAAAAAACATGCCCGGTATTGGGTCAGGCGGCGCAGAGAGGAAAAAATAAACCGGAGCCGGCCGGGCTTTGGCTGGATTTTAGTTAATTTTGCAGATTACCGTTCAAAAAACCGCATAAGCTATGGATTCAATGGAGTTGTTGGCGCCGCTGGTCTTCGTGATCGTGTCGCTGGTGGCCGGGGCCATCCTCAAATACGGCCTCAAACGCACCGTTCTGCCTTATACGGTGGGTTTGTTCGCCTTCGGGCTGCTTATCGGGCTGCTCGACCGCAGCGGGGCCTTCGCCGAGGGGTCGGTCTTCAAGGCTTCCATCGATTTCGCCGGGAATGTCGATCCCGACCTGATCCTCTACCTGTTCCTGCCGATCCTGATCTTCGATGCGGCATACGAACTGGACGTGCATATCTTCCGCAAGACGCTGACCAACGCCACGCTGCTCTCGGTGCCGGGAATGGTGATCGCCATGTTCCTGACGGGGCTGCTGATGATGGGCATCCACCTTTTCGCCCCGCACTACGCCCAGTGGACATGGACCCACGCCCTGATGTTCGGGGCCCTGATCAGCGCCACCGACCCGGTGGCCGTCGTCGCTTTGCTCAAGGAGCTGGGCGTCAGCAAACGGTTTTCGACACTGGTGGATGCCGAGTCGATGCTCAACGACGGCACCGGCATCGTGCTGTTCATGCTCTTTTTCGGCACTTATACGGCCGCCGGCGGGATGGACGCCCCGGTGATGGACTTCGTCTACGTGGTGCTGGGCGGCGTGCTGCTCGGGGTGGTCTTCGGCTGGCTCTGCCTTTGGTTCATCACCCGCAGCCAGAGCGACGCGATCATGCAGAACAGCGCCATACTGGTCTCGGCCTACCTGACCTTCTTCCTCGCGCAAAGTTACATGGACGTATCGGGAGTGATCGCGCTGGTGGGGTACGGCTTAGTGATCGCCTACTACGGGCGGCCGAGGATAGCGCCGGACGTCAACCGCTTCATGCAGGAGTTTTGGGAGCTGGCCACCTATATGGCCAATACGCTGATCTTCATTCTGGTGGGCGTGGTGATCGCCTTGCAGGTGCATGCCACACTGATGGATTTCGTGGTGCTTATCCTGGTCTATATCGGCATCAACGTGGTGCGGATGCTGATGATCGCCATCTTCTACCCGGTTATGAAACGTTCCGGTTACGGGCTTTCCAAACGCGAGGCGGTGATCCTCTGCTGGGGAGGGCTTCGCGGGGCGCTGGGGCTGACGCTGGCGCTGATGGTCTCCTACACCCTGCCCATTCCCGAACCGGTGCGGCGGCAGGTGCTGTTCCTCACGGCCGGGATCGTGACCCTGACCCTGACGGTCAACGCCACGACCATCGGCTGGCTGCTGCGCAAGCTGGGGCTGACCCGCGTATCGTCGGCCAAGACCTTCCTCAACTACACGATACACAAGCAACTGTGCGATAACACCGAAAAATACTACCGTGAGCTCCAGGAGAACGAGGCGCTGAAAGCGGCGGACTGGAGCAAAGTGGCCGGTTTCCTGCCCGTGCCGGAACCGGCGCCGACAGGCCCCGTCCAAACGCAGGACCTGATGGCGGACATCCGGCTGAGGATACTCGACAAGGAGCGGACACGCTACTGGCAGCTGTACGAGAAAGGGATCGTTTCGTCCGACTCGCTGCGGCGGCTGCTTACGGCCGTCGAGGAGTTGTACGACGTGGACGGCCAACGCGCGCTGAGCGAGCGGGCCAAATTGTTGGAGCTGCCGAAACTCCCGCTCTACCTGCGCGGGAAAAAACGCTCGCGCGAAGTGCTCTACCGCTGGGTAGACCGCCACCACTCCACCACTTTCGTGGCCGTGTACGACGTGGCGCGCGGCCTGATTCATGCTCAGCGCACCTCGATCACCCTGCTGGACGAGTTGGAATCCTCCGGCTCTTTCAGCCCGGAAGATCTCCGGAAGCTGGAGATTCTGCGCGGCGAAGTGCACAAGAATATCGAGGAGAGCCAGGCGATCATGGACCTGATCGCGGAGCATTACCCAAGTTCCTACCGGCTGGCGATCACCCAGAAGACGATTCGCATGCTGATCAGCAACGAAAAGGCAACGGTGGCCCAGATGCTCCACGAGGGGCTGGTGACACCCGACGACGTGCAGTCGATGATCGACGACATCAACAAACGGTATAAAAATACGACACCTTCGCGGCTGCTCAAAAGCTGACTTCGGCGGTCCCTGTCAAAAACCAGGCGCCGTTTCCGGAAAACCGGAAACGGCGCCTATGACTTTAACACCGGGAATCGGCCTTAACCGAGAATCTCGTGCGCCCGCTCAATGCGGCGCAGGAACTCCTCGCGCCCGATGATCTCCGCTATGTCGAACAGGTTCGCGCCCGTACTGCTCCCCACCAGTGCCAGCCGCAGCGTATTCATGATCTTGCCCATCGGCAGCCCCTCCTTTTCGATCCACTCGTGCGCCCGGGCCTCCAGCTTCGGCGCCACGAACTCCCCGACCACCTCCAACTGATGGCGCAGGTTCTGCAAGTGCTCCGGATTGTCGTCCTTCCAGAATTTCGCCACCGTTTTCGGATCGTACGAGAGCGGCGCTTCGAAGAAATAGCGCGACAAATCCCACAAATCCGTGATGAACGTCGCCCGCTCTTTCACCAGCCCCATAATCCGCTCCACGGTCGCCACCGGCACTTGACCATAGCCATGCTCGGCGAGTACCGGCAGGAACAGGGCAGCCAGTTCCGCATCCGGCTTGCGGTGCAGGTACTGCGCGTTGAACCACTTCGCCTTCTCCGGGTCGAACCGGGCCCCCGACTTACTCACCTTCTCCAGCGAGAACAGTTCGATCATCTCCTCCATGGAGAGTATCTCCGAATGGTCGTTGCCCGGATTCCAGCCCAGCAGAGCCAACAGGTTCACGAAAGCTTCCGGGAAATAACCGTCTTCCCGGTAACCCCGCGCCCCGTCGCCGCCGTCCTGCGGTTTCCACTGCAACGGGAAGACCGGGAAGCCCAGTTTATCCCCGTCCCTCTTGCTCAGTTTCCCCCCCCCCGTCGGTTTCAGCAGCAACGGCAGGTGCGCGAACTGCGGCATTTTGTCCGTCCAGCCGAACGCCCGGTAGAGCATCACATGCAGCGGCAGCGAAGGCAGCCACTCCTCCCCGCGAATGACGTGCGTGATCTCCATCAGGTAGTCGTCCACGATGTTGGCCAGGTGGTAGGTAGGCAACCGGTCGGCCGATTTATAAAGCACCTTGTCGTCCAGCGTCGAGCTGTTTACCGTCACGTGACCGCGGATAATATCGTCCATCTCGATCTGCTCGTTCTCCGGCATCCGGAACCGGATCGTCCACTGGTCGCCCCGCGCCATACGGGCCTCCACCTCGTCCGCCGACAGCGCCAACGACGTAGCCAGCTTATCGCGAACGGCATAGTTGTAGGCGAAGGTCTCGCCCCGCGACTCGTACTCCTTGCGGATCGCATCCAGCTCCTCCGGCGTGTCGAAAGCATAATAAGCCCACCCGTCATGTACCAATTGTTCGGCATATTTGAGGTAGATCTCCCGCCGCTCGCTCTGCCTGTACGGCGCGTGCGGCCCGCCTACGCCGACCCCCTCGTCGACCTCGATGCCGCACCACTTCAGCGACTCGATGATATACTCCTCGGCCCCCGGCACGAAACGGTTCGAGTCGGTATCCTCGATCCGGAGCAGGAACGCCCCCCCGTGCTGGCGGGCAAAAAGATAGTTGTATAATGCGGTACGCACACCGCCCATATGCAAAGGCCCCGTGGGACTGGGGGCGAAACGGACTCTGACAGGTCTGTTGTTCATGGTCTGGGATATTTTTTCGTCATGCGAAATTACAAACTTTATTCCATACTTCCCCGACGAATCGGCCCCGCCTTCCGGAATCCCGTATTCCGCCGGGATTTTTCGTATATTTGTCATAATTACCCCCTTTGGCATGGATATGCACGCGTTTTCCCGCAATTTCGTCAATAAAATCCCCAAGATCCTGCTCCTGATGTTGGTGCTTTACGCCCTGAGCATCAACAGGGGGATGCTTTTCGGGCACAGCGCGGAGACGGTGGCAGTCGATGCGCCAACGCCGTTCGACCCGGCTATGGCCGACGACTTTTTCAAACGCCCGGTGACCTTGTCCACCGAGGATTCGGTGCTTTACGAAGTGCGGTTCGAAGCGGCGAACGCCGATCCGGACGGATACGTGATCGTCGGTAACCGGAAGACCAACTCCGGGCGGGGATTCGGCGGCAGCGTGCCGGTGGCGGTCTTCCTCGACGACGGGATGATTATCCGGGGGATGCGCCTGCTGGAGAACAGCGAAACGCCTCGTTTCCTGCGGCGGCTGGAGGAGGAGCATTTCCTGGAGCGCTGGAACGGGCGGCACCTCTACGACCCGCTGCAACAGATCGACGCCTCGTCGGGAGCCACTTACACTTCGCGGGCCGTCGTCTCTAACGTGAACAACACGCTGGCTGCCCTGCTCGACCGGAAACCGGCCCCGCTGTCATGGAACAGGTTCGTCACCAACTATTTAGGCGAGTTCGCCATCCTGTTCGTCGCGGTCATGTCGCTGGCCTGCTTCATCTCGCCACAGTCCACGCGGCGGATACGTATTCCGCTGTTGTTGCTGTCGGTGGTGGTGCTGGGCATCTGGCAGGGCACTTTCGTATCGCTCGCGTTACTCTTTCAGTGGCTGATCTTCGGCACCTCGCCGCTGGTGCGCTTCGGGATCTTCATCGTCGTGCTGCTGGCGTTACTGCTTCCTTTGCTGACCAACAAGGCGTTCTACTGCACTTACCTTTGCCCGTTCGGGGCTGCGCAGGAGTTGGCGGCCAGGCTGTGGCCAGGCAAACGGGCCATTCCGAAGCGGGTTTTACGTATCGCGCGCTGGATGCGGCGGGGAATCTTAGCCGCAGCGGTCATTTTGCTGCTGACGCTGCCGCATTTCGAGCTGGCGGACATCGAACCTTTCACCGCTTTCCTGATCCGCTCGGCTTCGGCCTCGGCATTGATCCTTGCCGGGCTGAGCCTTGTGGCGTCGCTCTTTTTCCAACGCCCGTGGTGCCGCCTGTTCTGCCCTACGGGCGAGCTGCTTTCGATCCTGCGGCGGCCGGTCAGTTATCCTGAATTCCTTTCGCACCGTTCCGGCAGGCAACAATAAAAAGCGGCGGGTACTCTACGAGTGCCCCGCCGCATAGCATACGTCCGAAAAACAGGACTACGCGAGTTTCCTCGCCACTTCCACCTGTTCGTATCCTTCGATAATGTCCCCGACCTTGATGTCGTTGTAGTTCTCGATGTTCAGGCCGCATTCCATATTGGTACCGACCTCCTTAACGTCGTCTTTGAAACGCTTGAGCGAGCCGAGCTTGCCGGTGTAGACCACGATCCCGTCGCGGATGACCCGCACCTGGGTATTCCTCGTGATCTTCCCTTCGCGCACCAGGCATCCGGCCACCGTCCCGACCTTGGTGATCCTGAAGACCTCCATGACCTCCACCGAGCAGACGATCTCCTCCTTGGTCTCCGGCGCCAGCATCCCTTCAATGGCATCCTTGATGTCGTTGATCGCGTCGTAGATGATGGAGTACAGCCGGATCTCGATCTCCTCCTTCTCGGCCAGCTTGCGCGCCGACGAGGAAGGACGCACCTGGAACCCGATAATCACCGCGTTGGAAGCCGCAGCCAAGAGAATATCGCTCTCCGAGATCGGCCCCACGGCCTTGTGGATGACATTCACCTGCACCTCTTCGGTGGAGAGTTTCACCAGCGAGTCGGTCAGGGCCTCGATCGAGCCGTCCACGTCCCCCTTGATGATCACATTCAGCTCCTTGAAGTTCCCCACCGCAATACGGCGCCCGATCTCGTCCAGCGTGATATGCTTCTGCGTCCGCAAGCCCTGCATACGTTGCAGCTGTTCGCGCTTGTTGGCAATCTCGCGGGCGGACTTGTCGTCCTCCATCACGTTGAAGTTGTCGCCCGCCTGCGGCGCGCCGTTCAGCCCCAGCACCAGCACCGGCGTCGACGGCCCCGCCTCGTCCACTTTCTTGCCCCGCTCGTTGAACATGGCCTTGACCCTGCCTGAGTATGTCCCGGACAGCATCACGTCGCCCACGCGCAAAGTTCCTGCGCTCACCAGCACGGTGGTCACATACCCGCGCCCCTTGTCCAGCGACGATTCGACCACGGTACCCACCGCCCGGCGCGCCGGGTTGGCTTTCAGGTCGAGGATCTCCGCCTCCAGCAGCACCTTCTCCAACAGCTTGTCCACATTGACCCCTTTCTTGGCCGCGATGTCCTGGGACTGGTATTTCCCGCCCCACTCTTCGACCAGGTAGTTCATGTTCGCCAAGGTTTCCTTGATCTTCTCCGGATTAGCCCCCGGCTTGTCGATCTTATTGATAGCAAACACAATAGGCACCCCCGCGGCCGTAGCGTGGTTGATCGCCTCGATGGTCTGCGGCATGACATTATCGTCCGCCGCAATAATAATGATCGCCACGTCCGTCACCTTCGCACCGCGGGCACGCATGGCGGTAAACGCCTCGTGGCCCGGCGTATCGAGGAAGGTGATCCGCCGCCCGTCTTCCATCTTCACACTATACGCCCCGATATGCTGGGTAATCCCTCCCGCCTCGCCTTCGATCACGTTGGTCTTGCGGATATAG
>CANQXP010000045.1 GCA_947627885.1 uncultured Rikenella sp. | reverse complement strand
GATAGATTTAGGATGCGCAAGCATCCTCCAAAGTTTTTCTGGTTCTCTTTGTTCACAAAGAGAACAGTACCCTCCAACCCAATGAAAATGGGTCCTAAATAAAAGATCGAATAAATCTTACCAGGAATAAAAAAGGCCGCCCGCACCCGTTAGGAATGGACGACCCGTTATTACGACATTCAGGAAAGGCGGAGTCTACTGCACTTTCTTGAAGATCACGGTCGAGTTGTGCCCCCCGAAGCCGAAAGTATTGCTCAGCGCACAGTTGATCTCGCGCCGCTGCGCCGTCCCCAGCGTGAGGTTGATCCGCTCGTCGATCTGCGGGTCGCGTTCGCTGACATTGATGGTCGGCGGCACGATCCCCTTGTCGATGGCCATGATGCAGGCCAGCGCCTCGATCGCCGCCGCCCCTCCTAAGAGGTGACCCGTCATCGACTTGGTCGAGCTGATGTTCACTTTGTAGATATGGTCGCCGAACACGGACTGGATGCCGGTCAGTTCCGGAATATCGCCTGCCGGAGTCGAAGTCCCGTGGGTATTGACGTAATCCGCCGCTTCGGGCGTCAGATCCGCGTCACGGAGCGCCTCTTTCATGGCCCGCGCCGCCCCGGCCCCGTTGGGATCGGGTGCGGTCAGGTGGTAGGCGTCGGCGCTCATGCCGCCGCCGACCACTTCGGCGTAGATCTTCGCCCCCCGTGCCTTGGCATGCTCGTACTCTTCCAAAACCAAAGCCCCGGCCCCTTCGCCCATCACGAAGCCATCCCGGCCCGTGTCATACGGACGCGAAGCGGTCGCCGGGTCATCGTTCCGGGTCGAGAGCGCCTGCATGGCGTTGAAGCCCCCGATCCCCGCCGGGTTGATGGCGGCTTCCGAGCCGCCGGATACTATGATGTCGGCCTTGCCCCAGCGAATGAGGTTCAGGGCGTCGATAAATGCGTGGTTGGACGAAGAACAGGCCGACACGGTGCAGTAGTTCGGCCCGCGGAACCCGTATTTCATCGAGATATGTCCTGCCGCGATGTCCGCGATCATCTTCGGGATAAAGAAGGGGTTGTATTTTGGCGTGCCGTCCCCCAGCGCGAAGTTCTTCACTTCGTTGAAGAAGGTCTCGATGCCGCCGATCCCCGACGCCCATACGACGCCGACCTGGTCTTTGTCGATCGTGTCGATGGTCTTGTCCTCGGCATCCACCAGTTTGGCGTCCTGCACGGCCTGCCTGGCCGCCACCAGGGCGAACTGCGTGAAGCGGTCGTATTTGCGCGCCTCCTTGCGGTCGAAATGCTCGTTCGGATCGAACCCTTTGACTTCGCAGGCGAACTGGGTTTTGAATTTCGAAGCGTCGAAATGGGTAATCGGGGCTGCTCCGCTTACGCCTTTTTCGAGGTTTTCGAAGTATTGCTCAATGTTATCTCCTAAGGGGTTGATGGTTCCGATACCCGTTACTACTACTCTTCTCAATTTCATAAGGATTTATGATTGGTTGGTATGGCGGCAGGGTGCAGCGAATGTCGCCGGCCCTATCGTCGGGAAACGGGTCTGTGAATCCGTCTGCCCCGTGTCGTATACAGAAACTGTTCCGAACGCAATATTTCTAATGTGTCCGAAACAGTCTTATGCTAAGTACGATCGTATCGGCCGCTTAGTTCTTCTTGGCTTCGATGTAGGTGATAGCGTCGCCTACGGTACCGATCTTTTCAGCGTCTTCGTCCGGGATCGAGATTTCGAATTCCTTTTCGAATTCCATGATCAGCTCAACGGTGTCCAGCGAGTCTGCGCCCAGGTCATTGGTAAAGCTGGCAGTAGGTACTGCTTCCGAAGCGTCCACACCGAGTTTGTCAACGATGATTTCGACTACTTTTGAAGAGATGTCTGACATAACGTTCTTGATTTAGAGTTTAACAATTACTATCGTGTTCGTATTACTGATCAACACAATTATCCAATTCAGGGCAAAAGTATAGTTTTTTTCTCAAAGTCGGGTGCCGCGCCGGTTTTTTTTGTACTTTTATTTGCCGTTTTCGGCACAATCTGTTCATTATGACCAATATAGCGATATTTGCCTCGGGTTCGGGCACCAATGCGGAAGCGATCATGGACCATTTCTCGGACTCCTCTTGCGGGCGTGTGGCGCTGCTGCTCTCCAACCGGGCGGACGCCTATGCGCTGAAGCGGGCGGAGCGTTTCGGGGTGCCGGCGGCGGTCTTTTCGCGGGACGAGTTCCGCGACCCGCAGGGCCGGGTGGCGGCCCTGCTGCGGGAGCATCATATAGACTTTATCGTGCTGGCGGGATTCCTGTGGCTGGTGCCGCCGTACCTGACGACGGCCTATGCCGGGCGGATCGTGAATATCCATCCGGCGCTGCTGCCGAAGTTCGGGGGCAAGGGGATGTACGGGGAACATGTGCACGAGGCCGTTATCGCGGCGGGGGAAAAGGAGTCGGGGATCACGATCCATTTAGTCAACGAGAAATACGACAGCGGGGACACGCTGTTCCAGGCCACCGTGCCGGTGGATGCCGATGATACGGCGGATACCCTTGCGGCGAAGATCCATGTGCTGGAGCACCGGCATTTCCCGCAGGTCATCGAACGTACCATTCAGAACCTTCGCTAACATGCATATCGTATCCGCCATACTCCGCCGCAACCTGTTGCAGCACCGGCCGGTCGCCGTCGAGGGGATCGGGACGCTGCACACGGTGCGCAGCGGGGCGCAGTTCCTGCCGGGGCAGCGGCTCGACCCGCCGCGCCGGATGCCGGAACTGGTGATGACGGAAGCCGGGGACCTGCCTTTAACCGAACTGGTAGCCGCCGAGCTGGGGACCGATCCGGTAACGGCGGGCGAATTCTGCCGGGAATGGCGCGAGGCGGCTTACGCCCTGGCCCAGGCTTCCGGCCTGCCGGAAGGCTCCCTGGCGCTGGAGGGGATCGGAACGATACAGGCCGATCTGGAGCGGGGCGCCGAATTCTTTGCCGACCCGGAGCTGCTGGAGTTGCTCAACCCGCTCCCTGCCGAACCGCTGGTGGTGCCTTCGCCTTCTTACCGTGCGGCGCCCGTTCCGGGATCTGCCAATCCGGTGCGTCCGGGGCGGCCGCGTCCACCCCGGGTACAGCCCAAGGGGAAGAACCCGCACAACTACACGGTGTCGTTCTTCGCTGTGCTGGTGGTGCTGGCGGCGTTGGGCTATCTCTGCTATTACCTGTGGGCGCATACCGACCTGTTGGCCGGATTCCTGCCCCGCTAAAGGGGAATTTCCAAAGAAGGAAGGGACACTCTTTCCCATAAACGGGACAGTACATCGGAAGCAAATATTCCCTACCTTGCCTCCGGTAAGTAACTGTCAAAAAATCACGATTATGAGAATCTTCAAAAGCCTGGCGCTGGCAGCCGCAACGGTTGCCGTGCCGGTCATGCTGGGCATGACCTCCTGCAAGGACGACAACCCCTCCGACCCGCCCGCATCCCAACAGGTGGCCGGAAGTTACGCCGGAACCCTCGGCGTCACGCTGGGCGGCCAGCCGGTGGCCGGCATCACGGGTCAGGCGGCCACGATCACCGTCACCCAGACGGGGAGCACGGTCAAGCTGCAACTGACACAATCCCTGCTGCTCGACCAGTTCTTCGGCGGCCAGCCGATCGGGGCCGAGAACGTGACTGTCGTCAAAAGCGATGCGAATTTCACGCTGGCAGGGGCGGGGAAGGTGAGCATGGGAGCCACCGACCTCGACATCGCGGTGGCGGGGAAAGGCAAGCCTGCCGCCATGGAGTTCACCATCACGGTTCCGGCCGTGACGGTGGTGGCCACGTTCACCGGCAGCCGCAAATAAGGCCCTCCGAGGCGATTTCGGGCGGGATACTCCTCATGCGAGAGGAATATCCCGCTTTTTCTTTGGCGTTTTCGCTAAAAAACCGCTAACTTAGTCCTATCAAAAATTCATACGACAAACTATGTTTCCCATATTGAAAGATTCACCGCTGTTCCGGGGCCTGGACCAGCAAACCATAGACAGCCTGCTCGAACGCTCGTCGTTCGCGACGGCGGTTTTCGCGCATGACGACTGCATCGCCAAGCGGGACACGGCCTATTCGGGGCTGATGATCATCCTCAAGGGTTCGGTGCGCGGCGAGGTGACGGACGCGGCGGGAAGAAGGCGCATTATCGACAACATTGCGGCGCCGCAGCTGATCGCGCCGGCGTTCCTGTTCGGGGGTTACAACCGCCTGCCGATCGACGTGGTGGCGAACGAGGACGGGACGGAGATCATGACGCTGCACCGGGGCGGCCTGTTCGAGATGATGCAGGACAACACGATCGTGCTGTCGAATTTCATCGACATCATCTCGAACCGGGCGAACTATTTTTCGCGCAAGATCTATGCGCTGTCGGTGCTGATGCTGACGGAGAAGGTGGCGGCGCTGCTGCTCTCCTCGGCTTCGCCGGCGGGCGACACGGTGCCGCTGAATATCGAAAAGATGGCGGACGAGCTGGACATCACGCGCAATGCGTTCGAACAGACGCTCTCGGAATTGGCGCGGAAGGGGTATGTGGAACTGAGCGAAACGGAGATCGTTATCCGAAACCGCAAGGCGCTCGAAACCATGGTCGCCCCGCAGTAATTCCCTCTTCTTTCATTGTGTTTGAGGGTACTGTTCTCTTTGTGAACAACCGACGCTGCCAGCAAGAGCAAAGCGGGCTTGCACGCTCTGCCTTGCGGCGAGGAGGAACCGAGTGGCGTACCGAGATCAAAGCCCGCTTGCTGGATTTGGCGAGGTAGCACGAGGAAACCGCAGGTAAAACAAGCGTAGCGCAGTTAGCGAGAACCAGAAAAACTTCCGAGCGCATCCCGTTGGGATGCTCTGGCTGTAACTGCCCGGTTGTAATCAGGGGTAAGGGGTACAGGCGTTAAGCCTTGTACCCCTTACCCCTGATTACAAATTGAGGATTTCGGCAGACTAAGCCTCTCGGCAGGCTGCTCGAAAAGTCTTTTGGGTACCTTTTCTTCAGAAAAGGTACGGTTGCCTCCAACCCAATGAAAAAAAAGAGATTACCGGCGGACGATGCCTTTGCTGTTTTTGCCGTCCACGAAGACGAACAGCTCCTCCGGGAACGACACCCGCCGGAAATGCTCCGTCTCCGCCGCCGCAGGCAGCGCATCCAGCGCCGCCGCGTCGAAAATACCGTCCCCCAGGAACGGGTTCAGCGTCATGTAGCCCACCCCGAACGACGTCAGGTTCTGGAAAAAATGCGTTCCCTGCGACGGATCCACCCGGAAATCCTCCAGGCCGCACTCCGCGATCACCCGCGCCTCCGAGATCTGCGGCCACTTCACCGGGATCCCCAGCCACGGATCGCTCGACCCCCAGCGCCCCGGTCCCACCAGGACGTAATTCAGGCCCGCCCGTTTCATCTCCGTATTCAGCGCGTCGATCTCCTGCGCCATCCGCGGCGTTTCGGAACGCTCGAAAACCCCCGTTTTCACGTAAATAATATCCCGCAGCCCCTCGATGCGCCCCAGCCCCAGCGCCGACTCCGCATACAGAATGGCCCCGTCCGGGCTCGCCTCCGGCGACGACCAGTCCAGCCGGTCGTGCTGCACCGCCGCCGCGATCGGCCTGATTTGCAGGAAATTAAAAATCTTCTCATGCCCGTACGGCACGTCCATGTTCACCGCGAACTCGATCTCCACCGGCGACTTCATCTCCTCCGTGCCGATCCGCAGCAAATCCCGTAAAATCTCGGCCAGCGGGAACGTGTCGTACTTCAGAATCTGGGCGAACGTAATCAGCTTGCGTCCCTTTTCGTTCGGCGAATCGCTCACCGACTGGTTCTGCGCGTCCCACGTCGAGGCCACATACTTCATATTCCGGAAACCCGCCGCCTTCGGGATCTCGAACTTCGCCAGGTTCACCGCGTCGTCCGTCGAAGTCCTCAGCTTCGACGGGTCGAGCGACAAGGCATACATCACCCGCTGAGTGTCGCGCAGCATCAGCTCCGGCGTCGAAAGCTGCAAAACGTGCTTCGGGTAGGCCGGCGAGAAACGCAGCGTGATACCCCCCTCGACCACCAGCTTGCCCAGCCCCAAGGCGATATTGGCGATCCCGTCCTCCGGCTTTTCGTCCCCGATCGGGTAGAAATTGAGCGACCGGGCCACCCCCGACAGGGTCGGGAAAAAATAGCCGCCGTCCTCCGTTCCGCAGATCTCCTGGATCACCACGGCCATCTTTTCGTCCGCCAGGCTGTTGGAACTCGCCTCGATGTAGGCCCGGCTGGCCCGGTAGTAGACCGAGGCATAGACCCCCTTGATCGCCTTGCCCAGCATCCGGATCATCTGGTCCTCGTTGTCCACGCGCGGCACCATGTAGGTGGAATAGATACCCGCAAAGGGCTGGAAATGCGAATCCTCCAGCTTCGAGCTGGAACGCACCGCCAGCGGCCGCTTCACATTGCGCAGGAACACTCGCAGATCCTCCACCACCTTGTCCGGCAGCCGCGAGCCGGAGAACTCCGAAAGGATATCCGCATCGTCCATATCCTCGCTCTGGATATATTGCAGGCCGTTTTCGGCGATAAAGCGGTCGAAATGGTCGGTGGCCAGCACCAGCGTCCGGGGAATGGTGACCCGCACCCCGTCCCACTTGTCGTAGAGCTTGTACTCCTCCAGCATATTGCCGATAAAGGCCAGCCCGCGCGCCTTGCCGCCCAGCGAGCCGCTGCCGCTGCGGGCGAAGCTGATGAACTGGTTGTAGGTCTCCGGCACGAACTCGGCCACCACGCCCTGTCCCATCTGCCGCCGGTACCCTTTGATGGCGCCGAGGATGAACTCCCGCATCTCTTCCGGGTCGTCGAAGGTGCTGTTGGTCACGGCCCGCAGCATATGGGCCAGCGAGAATATCCCCCGTGCGTAGAGCCATTTCGAAAGCATGTTCCGGGCCGTATAGTAAGTCATAATCTCGGTCGGGATGCGCTCCACCGCCTCCTGCATCTGCCCCAGGTCGTGCACCCGCGCCACCTCGGCGCCGGTCAGCGGGTCGTAAAAGACGAAATCGCCGAAGGCCATGCGCCGGTTGATGAAGTCGGCCAGCTCGCGCAGCAGGTGCTTGGATTTCTTGTGGATAAAGTCGGCCCCCATCTCCGCCGCGTCGCGCTGGTGCTCGATGCTGGTGGATTGCAGCACAATCGGCATGGTGGGCCGGTCGGCCAGCACATGACGGCACAGTTCCAGCCCCGCACAAGGGTCTATCTCGCCCAGTTCTTCGCCGCGCCGGAACGAGACGTCGGAGATGATCCCCAGCAGATTGTCTTTATAGAGTTCGTAATTCCGGATCGCTTCGTCGTAGGAACGGGCGAAGAGGATCTTGGGTCGGGCCCGCTTGCGCAGCATCCGTTGTTGTTCGTTGAGCGCCTCGCGAACGAATTCGTTGCTTTGCTGGATAACGATGCGGTAGAGGTCGGGCAGGTATGCGGAGTAGAACCGCACGTTGTCTTCGACCAGTAAAATAGCCTGCACGCCGATTCCGAGGATGTCCTCGCGGGCGTTCATCTTGTCTTCGAGCATCTTGATGATGGCGAGGATCAGGTCGGCGTTGCCCTGCCAGCTGAACATGTAGTCGATGGCGGCGGTGTCGGCTTCCAGCACGCGCCGGGCCACTTCGCGCGAGAAGGAGCTGAGCAGCACGAACGGAATGCCGGGATAGGCTTGCCGCACTTTCCGCGAGAAGGTGAATACGTCCATCTCGCCGATGTTGAACATGGTGATGATCAGGTCGAAGGTCTCCCCTTTGCCGAGCAGTTCGAGGGCTTCGAACCCGGAGCTGACGCGGGTGAAGGTGGGGGGATTGGTCAGGCTCAGGTCGCTGTATTCGCGGACGATCTGGGCTTCGATATGGCCGTCCTCCTCCAGCGTGAACTGGTCGTAGGAGCTGCACACGAGCAGGATGCGGGTGATGCGTTGCTGCATCAGGTTATGGAAATCGATGTCCACGAAGAATTTCTCGCTGTACTTCGCCATTTTATCGCTATTTTTGCTTTAAGTGTTCGGTTAATCGACAGTTCGGCGAAACTCCGTTTCGCCAGCCCGGCGGGGGCACCCGCGCCCGCGCGGCAGCGCAGTTCCCTCTTATTGGAAAGGCGCACGTCCGCAAAATGGCAATCATGCTTTGTTTAGCGTGAGCTAAACATGCAGGATTGCCGCGGGCGCCCACAAAATAGTAGTTACAGCCAAAAAAATGGCAACGGCTACGCGATAGCGGCCAGGCCGGAGCCACCCCCGGCGTAGGCCTGCACTCGCGATGCTCATTTGGCCTCGCTGGCTCCGGCCCGCATTATACTAATACTATTAAATTAACCGAACGGTTTACGTAAAAGTACGCAAATATGGGGAAATACCGACTCAGGGAGATAAAAACGGCAAAGGACGCGCGGGAATTTATCCGCATGGCTGAAAAAATATACGACGGCGATCCGATGTGGGTGCAGCCGCTGGACAACGATATCGAATCCGTCTTCGACCCGGCGAAAAACCCGCTGTTCCGCGACGGCGAGGCGATACGGTGGACCCTGCACGACGACACCGGGAAGACCGTGGGACGGATCGCCGCATTCTACAACCGCGAACTCAGCGCCCGCGAGCCGCAGCCCACCGGCGGGTGCGGCTTCTTCGAATGCATCGACGACCAACAAGCCGCCGACATCCTGTTCGACGCCGCGCGCGACTGGCTCGCCGCCCGGGGGCTGGAAGCCATGGACGGCTCCATCAATTTCGGCGACCGCATGCAGTGGTGGGGCATCCTGGTGGAAGGATTCACCCTGCCCCTCTACGGGATGAACTACAACCCGCCGTACTACGGCAAACTGTTCGAGGCCTACGGGTTCCGGAACTACTTCGACCAGCATACCTACCTGCGGCGGATGGAGCTGCACGTGATGCCCGACGCGCTGTACCAGAAAGCCGAGCGGCTTTTCGCCAATCCCGACTACCGCTTCGAGCACGTGGACATGAGCGACAAAAAGAAAGTGGCGCGGAACCTGATGGAGGTGTATAACAGCGGCTGGGCCACCTTTTCCGGCGTCAAGCCGATGGAGTTCGAGCACGCTTTGCAGATGGTCGAGACCCTCGCCCCGATCGTCGATCCCGAAGTGCTCTATTTCGCTTTTTATAAAGAGCAGGCCATCGGCTTTTTCGTGATGGTGCCCGACCTGAACCTGCTGATCCGCGATTTCAAAGGGAAATTCGGGCTGTGGCAGAAACTCAAACTGATGTGGCGCCTCAAAGTGCGCAAAAAGAGCGACCGGCTGTTCGGGCTGGTGTTCGGCGTGGCCGCCGAGTTCCAGGGACGGGGTATCGAGGCCGGGATGATCCGCCGCTTCGAGCTGTACGTCGAAAAGCACCCAGGGCGCTACAACTCGCTGGAGATCGCCTGGATCGGGGATTTCAACCCCCTGATGATGCGTGTGGCCGAAAGCTACGTGATGGCCCAGAAATACAAGCGGCACGTGACCTACCGCTACCTGTTCGACCGCAGCAAACCTTTCGAGCGGGCGCCCAAACTGGGCCGGGTCAGGAACAAAAAAGAACAATCGTAAAGCAAAAAGCGTATATTTGAAGCAATGAACCGCATTTCCCGTCATATCCGGCCGAACGCATGCTGCTGTTGTCCCGCAGGGGACATCACGATCAGCAGGGGTTATACCCATGCCTTGCGCCGTACCGGAATGCGCCGGAGAACGGCACCATAGGCTTTCGAAGGCATCTATCAACACTATTTCCGGCGCACTCCCTATTCATTTACAGAAGGGACGGGCGCCGGACTTTTTTTCAGTTCCGAGGCGACGTTCCGCAATTCCAAAACTATGAAACCTGCGAACGACGCCCTGAAAAGGCTCGACCGGATAGCCCCGATGATCGGGAACACCCCACTTCTCTCCATCCGCTATTCCTACCGGGGCGGGCCTGCTAAAACCATCTATGCCAAGGCCGAATATTACAACTATACGGGCAGCATCAAAGACCGCATGGCTTTCCACATCCTGCGGGAAGCCTATCGTAGCGGGCGATTACGCGGCGGCGAGACCCTCGCCGAGGCCACCAGCGGCAACACCGGCATCTCCTTTGCCGCGCTGGGGCGGCTGCTGGGCCACCCGGTGACCATCTGCATGCCCGACTGGATGAGCGAGGAGCGCATCCGCATCCTGCAAAGTTTCGGCGCCCGGATCGAGCTGGTCAGCCGGGAGGCGGGCGGATTTCTCGGAAGTATCGCTCGGTGCGAGGCGATGGCGCGCAACGATCGGGGCGTTTTCCTCCCCGACCAGTTCGGCAACCCCCTCAACAGCGAAGCCCATTACCGCACCACCAGCCCGGAGATCATGCGCCAGATGGAGTCGCAAGGCATGAGGCCGGACGCTTTCGTGGCCGGCGTAGGAACGGGAGGCACCGTGATGGGCATCGGCGGGTACCTGAAAACGGCGAATCCCCTTGTGAAAGTGCATCCGTTGGAACCGGCCTCGTCGCCGATCCTTTCGACGGGCCGTAAAACGGGAAGCCACCGGATACAGGGCATCTCGGACGAATTCGTTCCGGCGATCGTGAATTTGAATGCCATGGACGGGATCGTGGGTGTGGAGGACGGCGATGCGATTCGTATGGCCCAAATGCTGGCGCGGGAGCTCGGCTTGGGCGTGGGTATCTCGTCCGGAGCCAACTTCCTCGGCGCGGTGAAATTACAGGAGAGATATGGCTACACGAGTCCGGTGACGGTCTTCCCGGACGACAACAAGAAATACCTGACGACCGATTACGGCGCTTCCGAACCAAGGCTTAAAGGCTACTTGACGCCGGAAATCGAGCTGCTGGATATGGGGGTTATTCCGGGAAGGTAAGCATCGGTGGCATCGATTTTTGTTTATCCCAGCATCGCCGTAGCCAGCGGAGGCGCAACGAAGTTGCAGGCCTACGCCGGGGATGGCTACGGCCTGACCGTTGCCACAGGTCCGAACAAATCCTGTTTCGAAAACGACTTACAGGTCCGCCGCCTGCTCGGCGGAGATATGCACGGCGGCGTCGCCCAGCTTTTCGCACTCCACGACCAGCTCGATAAAGGCGATGCCCGCCATATATTTGTACTCCTGCCCCTGCGCCTCCTGGAGCTGCTCGCTGCGCAGCTGCGCGCTCAACAGGTTGATCTGCTCCTCAATGCCCCGCGACCGCTCCACCCCTTCGGCCGTGGGATTCTCCAGGTTCGTTATCATCACGTACAACGCCTGCTCCACCAGGTCGAACAGGCTGCCCAGCTTGTCGCGCAGCTCCTGGTTGAACCAGAGGTTCTTCTCCTTCTTGGCCCGCAGGATCTTGGCCAGCTCCAGGTTGCCGTCCCCGATCAGCTCGACGTGCGAAATGGTGCGGAACATCGTCTGCAAACGGCGCGTCGCCGCCTCGCCGTTATCCCGCGAAGTGATGCGCGAGAGGTAGGTAATGATCTCCCGCTCGACGCGGTCGGTGATCCGTTCGTATTTCTCCACATGCTCGTACTCCCGCTGGAACTCCTGCGCATTGGTCAGGGTCATCAGCGAGCGCACCATGCCGAACATCTTGAGCACCCGCTTGGCGTGGTTGGTGATCTCGTTGTGGGCCTGCATCAGCGACAGCTCCGGCGTGGAGACCATGCCCGAATCGAGCGCGAAAAGCCGTTTGCGGTTGTCGTTGGGCGACTGGCGCACCATCCAAGTCACCGCCCGCATAATCTGCGGAATAAAGTTCGCCAGAATCAGGACATTCACGATATTGAATCCCGTGTGGAAGAAAGCCAGCATCAGCGGCGTCGCCGCCGGCCCCGTACCGCCCATCCCGGCGAACAACTCGACAATGCCTCCCGTGATCCACGGCAGCAGCGGCACGACCCACACCAACCCCAGTACATTGATAACCGTATGCGACACCGCCGCCCGCTTGGCCGACGTATTGGCCACGATGGCCGCCAAATTGGCCGTGACGGTAGTCCCTACATTCTCGCCGAGAATCATGGCCGCTCCCGCCTCGAACGGTATCCAGCCGCTCTGGCACATGATGATGGTCAGGGTGATGGTGGCGCTCGACGACTGTAAAACCGCGGTCAACAGCGTCCCGATCAGGATGAACAGGATCACGGAGAGGTAGCCCAGGTCGGCGTAGGTGGCCAGCTCCCGGAACAAGGCCGTGTTCTGGGCCACGCCGCTCATCGAGGATTGCAGCACGGCCAGCCCCAGCAGCATCAGCGCGAAGCCGATGATGATCTCGCCCAATGCCCGGTAATGCACCTTGTGGATCAGGATCAGGGCGAAGCCCAGCCCCACCAGCGGGATCGAGATGATCGAGAAGTTGAGTTCGAAGCCGAACACGGCGATGATCCACGCTGTGACGGTGGTCCCGATATTGGCCCCCATAATCATCCCGATGGCCTGCCGCAGGTTCACGATCCCGGCATTGACGAAGCTGACGATCATGACCGTTATGGCGCTGGAAGACTGCACGGTGGCCGTCACGGCCGCCGTGGTGGCGATCTGCGACAGGGGTGTGGCGGCCATAGTGCCCATCACGCGGCGCATGCGGCCGCCGGCGATCCGTTGCAGGGCCTCGCTCATCAGCTTCATCCCGTACAGGAAAAGCCCCAGCGAGCCGACAATATTGAGGATGCGTATCAGTATATCCATCGGGAAGATTGGTTATCTCAGGCAAAAGTAATACTTAATCGGCCTTCTGCGCCGTTGCCGGCACCTTTTTCCCGAAGCTGCGACGCAGCCATTTCGGCAGGATCACCACCCCCATAATCAGGTAGGGGTAATAGGTCACCAGCCGCCACAGCAGGGCGATCACCGCCGCCGTCCCGACCTGTATCGAGGCTCCCACGGGGATCACGTCGCTCAGAAAATTGGAGAAGATATACTCCGCAAAGCCGCTGCCGCCCGGCGTCGGAGCCACCAGCATCATAATCCACATGGCCAGCTGCCGCGCGAAGACCAGGAAATGGTCGCTCAGGGTGAAAAAGGCCATAAACAGCGCATTGGCGACGAGATAACGCGAACTCCACGACAGGAAGGTCGCCGCGAACGACTTGACCCAGAACATCGGCCGGTAGCGCCGTATCTCGATGGCGCTGCGCACGATGTCCGTTCCCGCCTTGACCGCCCCAGGCCTCCAACGGCGCAGCAAGGGCAGCGAAAATAGTTTGACGATCAGCCATTTCAGCCCCAGCGGATTCAGGAACAGCCCGTAGCTCAGGAGCAGCAAGTAGGCGAGTTTCAGCCCGTAGCCGATGGTGGCGAAGAGCATCAGATGATGGCCCATCGCCCCTTCGAACAGCCGGTCGCCCCCCACGATAAAGAAAACGACGGGAAAAATAACGGCGAAATAAAGCTCGTCGAAAAACGAGGTGAGCATCACGATGGCGGCGCTTTTGCCCACGGGTATCCCCTCCTTGTGGACGAAAACGACGGCCACGCTGGTGCCCCCGATGGCCGAGGGGGTGACGGCGGAGGTGAACTCCCAGAGCATGATGATGCGGAACGCCTGCCTCCAGCTCAGCTCGCCGCGACTGAAAAGCCGGATGCGGATAATATATCCCAGGTCGCGCCCGACCATAAAGAGGAAGGCGACGAGGACGAAAAGCAGGGCATGCCACGATAAGTGGATATGCTCGAAAATGGCGGGGTCGAAGTCGCGGACGATCATCCAGGCCACGAAGCCGAGCCCGAAAAGGACGGGCAGGACGATCTTCCACCACTGGACGCGGCCGACTGTATTGTTATCCATGCAGGGTCGTTCAGGGTGCCGGGCAGCTCCTCTCCGGAGCCGGGCCGTAAGTACAAAGATACGATTTTTCGGGAAGTTCGCAGGGAAGACACTCTGGGAGGTCTCCTCTGTACAGATATTTATATAGATTATTATAATCTATAATTATATAGATAAATATCTAATATGAAGTTTAGCCGGTCGATTGGGAAAACAATTTCGGGAAGTTACAACAGTACGCGCCCTTTATCCCGTCAATTCGCATCCGGCAAGTAAAAAAATAGTTATATTTGTCTACCGGAAAATAGCCCGCGCCAGCGGGCGACTTTTGTGGTCAGACCGTGCGGCCCGGAGCCAGCGGAGGCAAAACGAGCATCGCAAGTGCAGCCCTACGCCGGGGGTGGCTCCGGGCTGGGTGGCCTAAAGGCAACCGGATAACATGACCGCAGCCGGTAACCAACGGGGACTGAACGCAAGTTGAAGTCTGCCAACCACCGGATTATACATTCCCGCGCCAGCGGGCGGGCCGCAGCCTCCCCCCGCGGAGGCCCGCAATAAGGCGGCGTATATCTCGGTCGGCAGGCCAATAAAACGGCCAACGGCCGCGCAGGCTGCGGTCAAAGCCGAACTCTTTGGCAAAGAGTTGCGTAGGTTCCCGCGTCAGCGGACAGCCCGGAGCCACCCCAGGCGTAGGGCTGCAAAATTCGCTACGCTCAAATGCGCCCTCGCTGGCTCCGGGCCGAAACAAAACGTTCTTACCGTACTAAAGCTCTCCCCTTAAATCACCGCAAAATTTAAATCGAGCTATCAACCGACAGCTTCAGTCCATGCCCATACGGCATGAGTCTGAGGCTTATGTCGGTTGTGGTCTTTACTTTGCGGTGAACCATAGGGGGATAAGCGGAGGACTCGTGCCTTTTTCATATCTTTCATTCTGAAAGCACACGGAAATGCGCCCGATCCTTACCTTGATTTTCCTTATCATCCCCCTCACCGCCCCGGCGCAAAAAAGCGGCCTCACGGTCGCCACCTACAACGTCTGCAACCTGTTCGACACGATCAACGACCCCGGCATCCGCGACATGGTACCCACGCCGGAAGCGTACCGGCTCAAAACGGCTAACCTTGCGCGCGTGATCGGCGAACTGGCCCCGGACATCATCGCGCTGTGCGAAGTCGAAAATGCGGGCGTCTTGCGCGACCTGTTGTCCAACCCGCCGCTCAACACCGTTCCGTACCGCTTTATCCATTACGACTCGCCGGACAGCCGCGGCATCGACGTGGCCCTGCTGTACCGCTCCGACCGGGTCGCGCCCCTCAACTCCGAACCGATCCGGTTCGCGGGCGGCCATCCCACGCGCGACATTCTGCGAGCCGAATTTTCCGTAACGGGCACCGACAGGAAGCTGGCGGTCTATGCCGTCCACCTGCCTTCGCGGCGGGGCGGTTACAACCGGGCGACGCGGCAGCGGGTGATGATCGCGGCCCGTTTGGGTGAGATGGCGACGCACGAGGCTCCGGAAACGGGCGTGGTGGTGATGGGCGACCTGAACGACAATCCTGTTTCGAAGCTGGTACGCCGCAACTTAGGCGGCTTGCGCTGCCTGACGGCGGAACCGCACCGCAAGGGGGTCGGCTCCTACGCGTGGCGGGATACGTGGCTGATGTATGACAACATTTTCGTGCTGAACCTGAAACCGGCGGGCGATGCGCGGGTTTTCGTCCGGAACTGGATGCTGACGGCGGCGGGACGTTTCCTGGGCTATCCGGACCGGACAATCAGCGACCACCTGCCGGTCTATATCCGACTCCCGCTTTAAGCGATCCTTTATTTGCATACTGTTCTTCCGGTTTGAGGGTACTGCCGCTTTCTTGAAAGAAAGACGGCACCAAAGAACTTTTAGATAGCTGCGCTACTCCTCAGGCTCCGCAATCCTTAAATGTAATTATACGGATAGGGCTGATAAGGTAATTAATACTTTATCAGCCCTATCCGTATAATTACAACCGGGTATCCGGCAGGCTCAAGAGATGCGCAAGCATCTCAAAAAGTTTTTCTGGTTCTCTTTGTTCACAAAGAGAACAGTTGCCTCCAACCCAATGAAAAGCGTACAAATAAAGGATCGTTATACCGAGATCGGGGCTTTGATGGCCGGCCACGGATCGTAGCCCTCCAGCGAGAAATCCTCGTATTTGAAACCGAAAATATCCTTCACCTCCGGATTGATCCGCATGGTCGGCAGCACGCGCGGCGTTCGGGAGAGCTGCGTCTCCACCTGCTCCAGATGGTTCAGGTAGATATGGGTATCCCCCAGCGTATGTATGAACTCGCCGGGTTCGAGGCCCGTCACCTGCGCCATCATCATCGTCAGCAAAGCGTAAGAGGCGATGTTGAACGGCACCCCCAGGAAGAGGTCGGCCGAACGCTGGTAAAGCTGGCAGCTCAGTTTTCCGTCCGCCACATAGAACTGGAACAAGGCATGGCACGGCGGCAAAGCCATGTTCGGGATGTCCGCCACGTTCCACGCGCTGACAATGTGCCTGCGGCTGTCCGGGTTGTTCTTGAGCGAATCGACCAGCTGCCGGATCTGGTCGATATGCCCCCCGTCCGGCGTCGGCCAGCTGCGCCACTGGTAGCCGTAGACATGCCCCAGGTCGCCCACCGAGTCCGCCCACTCGTCCCAGATCGTCACCCCGTTGTCGTTCAGGTACTTGATATTGGTGTCACCGCTCAGGAACCACAGCAGCTCGTGGATGATCGAACGCAGGTGCAGCTTCTTGGTGGTCAGGCACGGAAAACCCTCCGCAAGGTCAAACCGCATCTGGTAGCCGAAGACACTGACCGTGCCGGTTCCCGTGCGGTCGCTCTTGCGGACGCCGTTGTCGCGGACATGCCGCAGCAAGTCTAAATATTGTTGCATAATTGCCGGTAAATCGGTTTACTGGAAAAATTCGTCGCCCCCGCCTTCGCCCGTCGCCCCCGCCACGGTCGCCGAAATGGCCTGCTGCGGGTCGCAGTCGTACTTGACTACGCCGATCGGCTCCATGAACTTATCCTCCAAGGTGATCCCCAGCGACTTGTCTTTATACACCTTGGTCATGAAGATCCCGAAGATCGGCAGGGCCACACGCGCGCCATCCGCCCCGCTCAGCAGGTGCGTCGCGGGGTCCTCGCCCCCGACCCACGTCCCGGCCACCACACGCGGCGTTACGCCCATGAACCACGCATCCGCGTTGCTGTTCGTCGTCCCTGTTTTACCGCCGATATCGCCCCGGAACCCGAACTGAGAACCCAGCCGTCCCGCCGTTCCGGAAGTCACCACGCGTTTGAGCATGTCCAGCATGGTATAGGCCGTCTGCTCGCTGATCGCATCGTGGGTCTGCGGCGAGAAAGAGGCCAGCACGTTGCCCTGCTTATCCTCGATGCGCGTCACGAAGAACGGCTCGGTGTGCACCCCGCGGTTGGCGAACGTGCTGAACGCCCCGGCCATTTCGAACACCGACACCTGCGGCGTGCCTAGGCAAAGGGCATACACCGGGTCGATATAACTGCTGATCCCGATCTTGTGGATCATATCGGCCACCGCCTGCGGCTGCGACTGTTTCATGATCCAGGCCGAGTAGTTGTTGCGGCTGCGAGCCAACCCCCAGTAGAGCGGGTGCAATTCCCCTTCTTGCGGTTCATTGCCTGCCTCCTTGGGCGACCACGGCCCCTGGGCCGTCTCGATCGTCACCGGCGAGTTGGGCACCAGTGTGCAGGGGTTGTACCCCAGCATATCGAAGGCGAAGGTGTAGATGAACGGCTTGATCGTAGAGCCGACCTGCCGTTTGCCCTGGTGCACCATGTCGTACTTGAAGTTGCGGAAGTTGGTGCCCCCCACGTAGGCGGTCACATAACCGGTCGAAGGATCCATCGCCATGAAACCCGCCCGCAGGAGCGACTTCATGTGGAGGATCGAATCCTTGGGCGAGAGGGTCGTGTCCCGGTCGCCGGCATAAGTGAAGACCGTCATGGGCACCGGTTTCCCGAACTCCGCCAGGATACGCTCTTCGCCCATGCCGGCCCGTTTCATGGCGATCCCGCGGTCGCTCTGGAGGATCGCCCGGCGGATGATCTTCTCCTCCTCGGTCTTGTTGATCCCGTAGAATATCGTCTTGTAGGTCTTGCGCTGCCTGTCGAAGAGCGGCTGTACCGTTTTGCTCATGTGCTCCTCGACCGCCTCCTCGGCGTACCGCTGCATCCGGGAGTCGACGGTGGTGTAGATCTTGAGTCCGTCTTTGTAGAGGTTGTACGGCGTCCCGTCGGCTTTCGTGTTCTTGTTGCACCAGCCGTAGAGGGGGTCGTTCTTCCACCGCTTCATATCCTGCTCGTAATCCCAGTCGGTCGCGAACTGCCTGCGCTGGGGTTCGTTGGCGGTCATATACTGGCGCAGCATTTCGCGGAAATAGGTGGCTGTCCCTTCGTTGTGCGACACGGGGTGGTAGTCGAGCTTGATCGGTTTGGCGGTCAGCTCTTTCACTTCGGCTTTGGTCAGGAACCCGGCGCTCCCCATACGCTCGATCACCGTGTTGCGCCGCCGGAGCGCCCGCTCAGGGTTCCGCTTGGGGCTGTACCGGCGGCGCAACA
>CANQXP010000044.1 GCA_947627885.1 uncultured Rikenella sp. | reverse complement strand
CCGCGACAAACCTTGTGACCTCATCTGCGAGGTTAAGCCCCCCGCACACGCAAACCACAAAAGGCGGAGCGCAAGACAGCATGCCTTTCCTGATCGCATTATAACCTCAAATCACTCCTTTAGGACGGCAAACAATACACCACATACACTAACCTAACAGGCGCCACGAAACCCACGTTGTCCACCCTACCTAAAACACCTAATAATTGAAACTGCTCCCCCCCAGGAACTCCCGCAAAATGGAGGTCGGCGGCAGCTCCCGGTCCGGGATCTCCACGAAATAGTCCAGGAACCTCAACAGCCTGAGCGCCTCCGCATACTCCGGCGTATTGGCCGGCACCCGCACCAGCAGCGGCTGCGCATACTGCTTGAGGATCGAAATTTCGAAGAACAGCGCCGTATTGACCATCACGTCCGCCTGCTCCTGGTACGGGAAGATATACTTGTCCTCCCCCCTGCGCACGCTCGCCCACCCTTTCAACGTGTCGTACGCCGACCGCCCCCGGTACTTGCTGTCCCGCACGATCCGCCGCAGCAACCGGTTGTCCGTCGTCGAGATGACGCTCAGGTCGTCCAGCGACAGGGTCGTCAGCGCCGACGCGTATATCTTGTACTTCAGGCGCTCCTCGATGTGCGGCGTCAGGGCCGGGTTCAAGCCGTGAATCCCCTCCACAATCAGAACACTCCGCTCGTTCAGCTGAAGCGTCGTCCCGTCGTAACAGCGCTTCCCGTCCGTGAAACGGAACTTCGGCATCTCCACCTCCTCGCCCGCGAAAAGCCGGTTCAGGTCAGCATTGAACGCCTCGACATCCACCGCCGCCAGCGACTCGAAATCGTAATCCCCGTTCTCGTCCCGCGGCGTGTGTTCGCGATCCACGAAATAATTGTCCATCGAAATGGTCTCCGGCTCCAGCCCCAGCACCCGCAGCTGGATCGACAGCCGTTTCGACAGCGTGGTCTTGCCGCTCGACGACGGCCCCGCCACGAAGACGATCTTGACCCCGTTCTTGTTGTGCCGCTCCAGGATGGTATCCGCGATCCGCGCCAGAGTCTTCTCCTGCAACGCCTCGCCCACCTTGATCATCTGGCTGGCATCCCCCTCCAGCACCCGCGAGTTGAGTGACCCCACATCCGAAATCCGCAGGATGTCCGCCCACTCCTTGTTCTGCTGGAACACCGAGAACAGCTTCGGTTCGAGCCGCATCGGCTCCACCTTCGAGCAGTCGTCGCGTCGCGGCATCTGCAAAACGAAGCCGCCGCCGAAAGCCTGCAGGTCGAACACCTTCAGGAATCCGGTGGAGATCACCATCGCCCCGTAGAAATAGCCCGGCAGTCCGCCGAGGTTATAGACCGTGATAAAATACTGGGGCCGCGTCCCCAGCAAGGCCAGTTTATCCTCGTAGCCGTGCCCGTGGTACAGCTTTTCCACATCCGATAGCAACAGCTTTTCGCGCACGATCGGGAGGTTCAGCTCCACCAGCGTCCGCATCCGCTTGCGGATGGCGTCCACCTGCTCCACCCCGGCCGGGCCCACCCCCTCGACCTCGCAGTAATATCCCCTCGCCGCCGTGTAAAGCACCCGCAGGCGGGCCTCCGGATAGAGATCCGAGACCGCCTTGTGCAGCAGGAAAAAAAGCGACCGGGCATAGACCCGCATCCCATCGGAAGAGGTCAGCTCCACGTACCGCAGGCTCTTGGGCGAATAGATACGGGTGTTGAGCTCCTTCATCCGGTTGTCCGCAAAGCAGGCGATCACCGGCGATCCGGTGCGCAGGGCCAGCATCTCCAACACCTGCTCCAGCGTGGACCCCTCGTCCACATAGAGCGTCGCGTTGTTATTCTCGCAATATATCTGAATCGGTTTGGTCGTCATAATCTGAATACGTTTTCCATAAAAACAGTTTAAAGATACCATTTTTTCCGCGATCCGCAACCTCTCCGGCTTCTATTTCACGGACTACACCACCAACAACGGCGACTGGACGTGGCCCCAGAACGACGCGTTATGGCAAGACGCGGTCAAGACCCTTTTCGACCCCTGTCCGGCGGGGTGGCGGGTGCCGCCGAGTGGGAACGAAGCACGAAGCGTATGGAGCGCGTTCACGGAGGAAAACGGCGTATGGAACGGCGAAAACGGCCAACCGTACGGCGGATACCGCTATAACGGCGTCAGCGCCCAGGGCTCACCGTGGTATCCCGCATCCGGCTTTTACACGCCGGTCTGCATGCTCAGCGGTGCGGGCTTCTGGATACATGACTGGAGCAGCACCGCCGTGAACGACCGGGTTTACTGTTTCCGCATCAGCTACACCGACTTCACGCCGAATGCCTCGAACGTTCGCAACCACGGTTTTCCCGTCCGCTGCGTACGGGAGTGACGGGGATACGGAAGGGGGGAGACGAAAAGGGAAGTCCCGCCGCACCGGCAAGACTCCCCTTTCGCATAAAACAGGCCGGATAGGCTATTTCTTGGCGTTCATCACCTTATTCTGGCGGCTGATACTCTCCATGTGGATCGAATTGAGCAGGATGCTCATGAACTCGCGGCTCAGCTTCAGCTCCTCTGCATTGGCCATCACCCGTTTGACCACATCCTCCCACCGGGAGCTCTGGAGGATCATCACCTCGTTGTCGCGTTTGATCTCGCCGATCTTCTCGGCCACGTCCATCCGCTTGCTCAGCAGCGTGAACAGCTCCGCGTCGTACTGGTCGATCTGGCTGCGCAGCTCGTCCATCGAACGCTGGAACTCCGGTTTGTCCACCTGCGGCTTGCGCCAGACGATGCTCCGCACCAACTCCGCCAAATCTTCCGGCACCACCTGCTGCGCCGCGTCGCTCCACGCCTTCTCCGGGCAGATATGGCTCTCCATGATCAGCCCGTCGTAATTCAGGTCGGCGCACTCCTGCGCCACCTCCTTGAGCAGTTCGCGTTTACCCGTGATGTGCGACGGGTCGCCGATGATTGGGATCTCCGGCATCCGCATCTTCATCTCGATCGCCAGCGGCCACATCGGGTTGTTGCGGTATTTCGACAGCCCGAACGACGAGAACCCCCGGTGGATCAAGCCCACCTTTTCGATCCCCACCTTCTGGAGCCGCTGCACGGCCCCCATCCACAGGTCGATGTCCGGGTTCATCGGGTTTTTGACCAGCACCGGAATGTCCACACCGCGCAGGGCATCCGCAATATCCTGCACGCTGAACGGGTTGACCGTCGTGCGCGCCCCGATCCAAAGCAAATCCACGCCGAACTCCAACGCCCCCTCGACATGCTTGGCATTAGCCACCTCGGTAGCGATCGGCAGCCCCGTCTCCTTCTTAGCCTCGGCCATCCACGAGAGGCCGGGCAGCCCGACACCCTCGAACGATCCGGGTTTGGTGCGCGGTTTCCAGATGCCGGCGCGCAGCACGTCCACCTCACCGGTGGCCGCCAGCCGGCGACAGGTTTCGAGGGTCTGTTCCTCGGTCTCGGCGCTGCACGGCCCCGAGATAATCAGCGGGCGTTTGCCCTTCAGGTCGAATTTCTTGGTTTCCATCTATCTTTCGGTTTTTATTTATCTACGTAATATTCTGTCGCATATCATTTTCTCGTTTTCGGGCGCCCCAGCCCCCCTCCGGGGCGCCCGGCGACTCTAAAGAGTCGCACTACTCGCTCTATCGGGTTACCTTCGGTTCGCCCTGCGGCTGCGGGGGACGCGCCTTCGGCGCGGGCCGCAGGGCGCCGTTAACACGGGAACTTTGCCACTCGCTCAGTCGCGTCGCCGCCCGCTATGGTGCCACAGCAACCCAGACTGTGTTCCGAAGTGAGGCTGTAACTACGTATTCGGGCCGCCCACGCCCCCCCCACGGGGCGGCCCGGCCATTCTAAAGAATGGCGCTATTCGCTCAGTCAGGTTGCAGCCGCACCGTCTCCCCCTGCGCCGAAAGCGCACGGTGCGGGCAGACATCAAGGCCACTCGCTCTCTCAGGTTCGTCGCGCCCCCACACCCCAGGGGGCAAGCCGCCGCTAACGCGCAGGCGTTGCCTGTCTTGCTGGCTGTAACTACCCCATTCGGGCTGCCGCTTGGGGGCGAGCGCCAAAGGCGCTGGCGGCAGGCCCGGCGATCCTCTCAGATCACGCTACTCGCTCAAGAAATTATTGCAACTTCGCGACCCTGCGCTGAGGCCGCAGCTGACGCGGGAACTAAGCTACTCGCTCTCCGCCTCATTTCAGCGGAACGGCAAGCCGTTCCGCTGAAATCCGTACCCACCCCAATGCGGCTCGAAGCTCACGCTTCTCGCCGCACCGAACACCCCGTCAATGAATGATCCGCCGGATCGAATTGGCCTTCAGGATCGCCCCCCGCAGCCCCTCCGCATCATCCCGCTCGATCATGCGGCGGATGATCTGCAACTGATGAATATGCTCCCGCAGCACATCCAGCACATTGTACTTATTCTTCAAAAGGATCGGTATCCACATATCCCCTGAACTTTTGGCCAGCCGCACCGTGCTCTCGAAACCCCCGCCCGCCAGGTCGAAAATGGCCTCCTCCTCCCGCTCCTTCTCCAAAACCGTCAAAGCCAGCGCGAAGGACGTGATATGCGAAATATGACTGACATACGCCGCATGCAGGTCGTGCTCCTCCGGCTCCATGTAGATGACCGGCATGCCGATCCGCCGGTAAACATCCTCCACCACCCCGACCGCTTCCGGATCGCTCATCTCGCGCTGGCAGATCACCACCGAACGCCCCGCGAAAGCTCCCTTGACCGCCGCCTCCGGCCCCGAATACTCCGTCCCCCACATCGGGTGCGTCGCCACGAACCGCCCCCGTTTCGCGTGCTGCGCGATCACCTCGCAAAGCTCCTCCTTGGTAGAACCCATGTCCATCACGATCTGGTGCTTCACCCGGTTCAGGATCTTCACCGATAAGAGCGGAATAGCATTCACCGGGATCGCCATCGCAATGAGGTCCGACGCGTCCACCGCCGCTTCCATCGGCAGCACCTCGTCCACCAGCCCCAGCTCCAGCGCCTTCGCCGCATTGGCCGGGTTGTTGTCCACCCCGATCACCTTGTCCGCCAAACCTTTGTCCTTGAGGGCGAGAGCGAACGACCCGCCGATCAACCCCAGTCCGATTACCGTTGCAATCATTTTTTCTTTGTAATATAAACCGATGTGGGCCGCAGCCTCCCCGGCGCAAAGCCGGCATTGACAATTTCGAACATTCGGTCGGCCCCCGCCTTCCCATTCTGCCGAATGGCACAACAAACCTGCTATTCGCCTTCGCCCGATTTCGGGCTGCCGCCACGGGAGGAGGCCGCTTTGCGGCTTGGAGGCATGCCCGGCGACTCTTTACAGAGTCGCGCTACTCGCTCACTGCCCACCTCTACCCCCGACCTTTCAGAGACCCGTCTATTTCGTCAATCTTTCCAGCGCCCGTTGCAAAGTCGTCTCGTCCGCGCAGAGCGACACGCGCACATACTTGTCCCCTCCACTGCCGAAAATCCCTCCCGGCGTGATGAACACATGCTTTTCGTCCAGAATCCGGTCGATAAAACCGTAACAATCCACTCCGCTCGCCAACACCTCCTCCGGCAACCGGCCCCACTCGAACAGCCCCATCTGCCCCGGCCGCACCGTGCAGCCCAGCGTTTCGAGTATTTTCACCGCCAGCGCCTCACGCGAACGATAGATTCGATTCACCGACTCATACCAGTCGTCCCCCAGTCCCAGCGCCACCGCCGCCGCCCGCTGCATCGGGACGAACATCGCATTATTCAGGTTGCTCTTGCAGCGCAGCACCGCCGCCAGAATATCCGCCCGGCCCACCATCATGCCCACGCGCCAGCCCGCCATGTTCTGGCTCTTGCTCAGCGAGTTCAGCTCGATCGCCACCTCCCGCGCCCCCGGCACCGCCATCAGGCTTTGCGGAGCGTCGTTGCGAATAAAACTGTACGGGTTGTCGTGCACCAAAAGGATATTGTGCCGCCGCGCAAAATCGACGAATCGTTCGAAAAGCCCCGGCTCCGGAGCCGTCCCCGTCGGCATGTGCGGGTAATTCAGGAACATCATCTTCACCCCCGAAAGATCACTCTTCTCCAACGCGTCGAAATCGGGCATCCAGCCATTCTCCTCGGTCAGCAGGTAGCTGTCCACGATCCCCCCCGCCAGTTTCACAGCCGCGGCATAAGCCGGATAGCCCGGATTCGGCACCAGCACTTTGTCCCCCGGGTTGATAAAGGTCTGGCACAGGTAAGTCAGCCCCTCCTTCGAGCCGTACAGGGTCAGTATCTCCGTGTCCGGGTCCAGCTCCACACCATAGCGCTCCCGATACCAAGCCGCAATGGCATCGAGCAGCACCCGTTCGCCTTTGTAATTGGCATAACCGTGCGTATGGGCATCCTGCGCCCCGTTGTAAAGGGCTTCGACCACCGACGGGTGCGGCGGCAGGTCGGGACTCCCGATCCCCAGGCTGATCACGTCGTGCCCGGCGCGGCGCATGGCATCCACCTGCGCCAGCTTTTTGGAAAAGTAGTATTCTTTGACCTCACCGAGCCTGTCGGCGATCTCGATCTGTGTCATGGTATATTTTGTTTACGCTTATTTCTTAAACCCAGCCCCCGCAGCCCGTTCCCTATTCGGGGCGCCGCCATCGGGCGAGGCCGCTTTGCTGCATGGCGGCGCCCCGTCGGTGACGCGGAAGCTTCGGGTAGTTACAGCCAGCAAAAGCCCCAACGGGGCCTCGCTCCGCTCGCCGCACTAAATATGCATCCCCTTCGTATATTCCCCGTATACCGTCAGCGCATCGCTCACCGAGCTCATGTGCATCACCGCCTCGCGATACTCCCACACGTCCTGGAACTCCATATCCAGGTGGAACAGGTAGTGGAACGGATCGCTCGGCACCGGATACGACTGCAATTTCGTCATGTTGATATTGTACCGCTCCATGGTGTTGAGCACGCTCACCAGCGAACCTTTGCGGTGCCCCACCCGGAAAAACATCGAAGCCTTGTTGATGTTGGCCCGGTTCTCGTCCTCCCTGCAGTCCCCGCTGCGACGCAGCACCATGAACCGCGTATGGTTGTTCCGTATCGTGTTGATCTCCGGCGCGATGACTTTCAGTCCGAACAGCCGGGCCGGAAGTTCCCCCGCAATAGCCGCCGCATGCCGCACTTTCTGCTCCGCCACCTGCCGCGCCGAGAGGGCCGTGTCCTCGGTCTCCACCAGCCGCCAACCCTTGTCATCCAGAAAATCGGCGCATTGAAGCAATGCCATCGGGTGCGACCACACCTCCCGTATCTCCTCCAGCTCCACATCCGGCAGCACCAGCAGGTTTTGCTTGATCTGCAAATAGACCTCCCCGACGACCCTCAGCCTCCCGTCCTGGAGCAGCCCGTAGTTGGGCAGTATGCTCCCCGCGATCGAATTCTCGATGGCCATCAGCGCCGCATCCGCCGTCCCCTCTTCCAAAGCCTTGACAACGCCCCGGAATGTGGCGCACGGCACGATGCCGATCCCGCCGCCGAAAAAACCTTCGGCGGCGATGTGGTGGAAACACCCTTCGTATCCCTGTATGGCGACTTTCAATGGTTGCATCTTTATCGTATATCTGTTCTTTTATTTGGTACATATCTGCATAAGGCCGGAGCCAGCGTAGCCAAAACAAGCGTAGCGCAGTTGCAGGCCTACGCCGGGGGTGGCTCCGGCCTGCGCGGCTCGCTTCGCTCGCCGCCGCGATCACCTTAAATGCTATGATACAAAATAAAAGAACGTTTAAAACAAAAAAAGATCCGGCCCTTCTTACGGAAGGCCGGATCTTTGCGTATCGAAAATGTTGTTATCTGCAATTTTTCAGTAAAGGCAAAGAGAGATCGGACCCCTCCGTAAAAAACGGGCGGCAATAATAAAAGGGCGAATAAAAACCCTCCATCACAGGTGCCATATGTCCGAAATTCTTTTCCATCTCCTGTCGTAAAGCGCCGTTCATAAAGAAACGACCTTGCAAATATAGGCTTTT
This sequence comes from uncultured Rikenella sp., assembly GCA_947627885.1. Classification (GTDB taxonomy): domain Bacteria; phylum Bacteroidota; class Bacteroidia; order Bacteroidales; family Rikenellaceae; genus Rikenella. The sequence continues at coordinate 10,916 of CANQXP010000044.1, read as the reverse complement.
TTTCAAAGCCGCAACATTTTTTAGATATAATTTTTGCAGTACCTCGAATACTGGGCCATCACCTTGTCCACGAACTGGAGCGTCTCGGTGCCGTCAAAAGCGCCGCTGCGCACCGCCGCGTCGTCTTTCCACTCCGGCGTCCCCTTCAGGGAGACGAACCGGCTCAGCTGGCTCCACGAGTTGTGGTTCACCCCGTGCTTGACCGCCAGCCGGCGCGCGTCGAGGATATGTCCCATCCCGGCGTTGTAGCAGGCCAGCACGATGCGGATCCTGTCCTCGTCGGAAGTCGTTTTGCCGAAACGCAGCGTTCTCTCGATTCTCTTGATGAGCTTGACCGCCGTGGCGATGTTCGTTTTCGGGTCTCCGATCTTTTCGGCCGGCACGCCGAACTCGCGCGCCACGCTGTTCATCACCTGCATCAGGCCCTGCGCCCCCCGGTGCGAACGCGCATCGGGATTGAAGCGGGATTCCTGATGGGCTATCGCCGCCAGCAGCCGCCAGTCCATCCCCTCCTCGTTGGCCACCTGGCGCATGATCGGGTCGTAAGGCGAGATCTGGCCCCGGCTGGCGATCTCCAGCTCCTCGGCCGTCGGCGCAACCGAAGCGAAAACGCTCGTGGTGTTCGTACAGCCGGTGAAAGTAAAATCCGAAATCAACAGTAAAGCAAAAACAGAAACAACTTTTTTAAAGTTCATAAATCGTTTTTTGGTCGGGAGAGCAATCTCTATGCCATGCGAGCCGTTAGTCGTAGAACGCCCATGACAGTCCGATCTTGAACATCATCCGGTTCTGCGGGTAGTTCACCACTTCGAAGTAGCGGTTCCCGCCGAACAGGTTGCAGTTCCAGTGCTGCAGTTTCAGCAGCAGCCTCAGTCTTTTCCACTTCGCCGACACGAAAGCGTCCATCGAAGGGTAGTTGCCCAGTTTGACCTGATCCTGCGTGTAGAACTGCCCGATCGCTGGATTGTAGGCATAGGCGTAATATTCGGTATTATACCTTCCGTCCAATCCGATCTGCATGTACAACACCTTCTTGACGACGTCGAAGCCGAAGAAGTAGGAGATGTCGGCGCTGAGCAGAGGCACCGGAGCGACTGTCTGGTTCGAGCTCCATTGCATAAGCACCCTGTGATTCAAGTGAAATCCGCCCAGGCGGAAATCCTTGCGCAGATAAAGCCCCATCACGCTGAGCATATCGCCGTACTGCTCCGGGACTATATTCAGGCCGTAATAGACCTTGTCCTTGGTCAGTGCGTAGCTGCCCCCCAGCTCCAGCCCCACGTCGGGGACCCGGAATGCCGCGGTGATGAGCGTACTCTTCTCCTGAGAGAAGTGGTTCGACCACGCGAAGTGGTTCGAGAAGTAGTTCTGCTGCCAGAAATCCGGCTCGCGCAGCGAGAAGCGCACCGAAGCGTCCAATGTCAGCGGCTTATTCCTGATATAAGCCGCGAGCGACAACTTGCCGCCCACATCGAAATCCCCGCTCCGGTACCCGATCATGTGCAGCTTGGCGTCGGCGGACCACCGCATGTAGCGGCTGACCGCCCCCTCCACCTTGCCGTACACATAGATCGAATTCTTACTCTGTTTCCCCCCCTTGCCGTACATCCCCTGGTAGGCCTCCGGCACGTAGTAATAATAACTGTTCAGCTCGTCGCCGATCCCCGCCGTCACCAGCCCCAGCGCCCCGTCCCGGTTGTAGGGCTGGAGCTGCATGAAGAACTTGACATCCATCATCGACTGGCGGATCGAGTCGTAGGTCTTGTCGGGGCTCATGTAAAAATGGTCGTAGAACGGCACGCTCTCCTCTTCCCCCGCCGCTCCCGTCGGCGCCTTCACGGCGTCCGAATAGATCTTTTTGAAGGCCGTGTACTGGAACGACTGCCCGACGAACACCGTCGGTATCTTCGACAAGGTCAGCTCGTCCGTGGCCCGCTGCCGCCGGAGCGGTATCCCGTAGGACTGCGTCCAGTAGAACGTGTTCCCCTTGTAACGGTTGCGCGCGTCCGCCTTGGCGTCCAGCCGCACCGGGATATTCTCCGTCATATCCATCACCGTGTCCGTCACATCGCGCATATCCTCGATCCCGCCGTTCTCCTGTATATCCCCCACATTGTAGATATACCCCCCATGGATCGCGTACCGCTTGCCCGTATGGGCAAAGTTCGCCGAGAAGTAGCGATCCAGCGCCTTCTGCCGCTCGTATTGCCCCTTCATCCCGTCCGAGTTGTAGTCCAGGTTGATGGAGCTGGACGGCGAGATGTTCTGCGAGATCACCGCATGGAACAGCTGCTCCTCCTTGGCCCGCTGGCCCGACATCTGGTACGAGATATTGGTATAAGGCATCCGGGCGTTATAGAACAAAATCTGTTCCGGAGTCATCAGATAAGACGCCCAAGCCTGTAAAAAAGAGAAATTGCGGAACTGCGGACGGTCGAAATAGTTGAGCGGAATGGTCGCCCCGCCTACGTTTCCGAGGCTCGCGCTGCCCACTCCTTTCCGCATGAAAGGATAATCGCGCTGAAACTCCGCAATGGTGGTGTCCATGTCCCGGAGCGTGATGTTGTTGTCGTCCATCGACGCCGTCCACGAAAAGATGCGCCGCGCCCGGGTCGAATCGTCGAAGTAGAACGACTCCAGCGGTTTCTTGGGCCGCAAAGCCTTGTCGATCGTGTCCCGCTCGATCATCTGGCCCGGCAGCAGCCCCGTGGAGTTGCTGGAACTGTTGTCCACCGGGTAACGGATGATCGTCGAGCCGTTGTTCTGACCCGCAGCTCCCGAAGGCAGCAGGATCAGAAAGGCGACAGCGGCCAAACCGCGCAAGAGATATGTCCTGACCGGGGTGTTTCCCATCGGTGATTATCCTTTAAGTGTACGCCGGCAGGCGGCACGAAGCGGGGCAAAGGTACGGAAATTTCCCGAAATCCACACTTTTCACAGTATCAACCCTTTACGCACTTGCGGCAAAGCAATGCCCGCCCGGTCGATATCACGATGTAGGCCAAAATGATCATCGCCGGGGCGGCCAGCCGGAGCCAGACGATGAAAATAACGGAAAGAAGAATGAAAACGTATCTGAGCTTGTTTTTTTCCAGCCCGAAAGTTTTGAATTTGAGCGAGAACATCGGCATGTCGCACACCAGCAGGGCCGAAAAGACGACCGTCAGCGCCAGCAGCACGGCCGGGTGCCACACCCATTCCCAGCCCAGCATCGGCAGGGCCGCAAAAAACAGGGTGCAGGCGGGCGTCGGCAATCCGCGGAACTCCTCGTGCTGCCGTTCGTCGATATTGAATTTCGCCAGCCTCAGGGCCGAAAAGGCGGCGATCAGGAAACCGGCGTAGGCCAGCCATGCCGGAAAGCCATCCACGCTGCCGCCCGACAGCATGATAAAGACCACCACGGCAGGCACCACCCCGAAGCTGACCATATCGGCCAGCGAGTCGAGTTCTTTGCCGATCGGCGAGCTGACGTGCAGCATCCGCGCCGCGAAACCGTCGAAAAAGTCGAACACGGCGGCAGCGATCACCAGCCAGAACGCCAAATAGAAATCCACCCTGAGGAACAGCGCCGCCACAGCCGCGCAGCCGCACAGCAGGTTACACAACGTCAGCAGGTTGGGTATAAATGCGATCACCTTCTTCATTTTTGAGAAATGATTTTAGTAAGCGACAAATGTACATATTTTCGCCGGAACGCCTTGTTTCCGTACCAAGGCATCGACTTTTTTGGCATGCCCCGGCTTCTATTTCTCTACCGCCGATCCGAAAGACTGGACATCACCGCAAAACGACGCGCTTTGGCAGGATGCGATCAAGACCCTTTTCGACCCCTGCCCGGCCGGGTGGCGAGTGCCGCGAAGCGGAACGGGAAGCCTCAGCCCGTGGAGCGCTTTCACACTCGACAATAACGTCTGGAACGGCGACGGCATCGGCTCGTCAGGAGGCAGGACATGGACCTCTCCGTATATTTCCGGTGGCGATGCCTGGTATCCGGCTAACGGCTACCGATTACCCGGAACAGCCGGATTGAAAGTTGTCGGCGATAGCTATTTTACCTGGTACTCCGGAACTCAAGGCACCGAAGGTCTGGACTCCGGTTTCTATTTTAACCGGCTTTATCCGGCCGCTGACGACCCCCGCGCCTATGGTTTTTCCGTCCGCTGCGTACGGGAGTGACGGGGATACGGAAGGGGGAGACGCAAAAATCCCCGTTCCGCAGAAACCTGCCGAACGGGGAAAAACATATTAATAAGCGGATACCCTAAAGCTCGAACAAACCCTCCGGCAGCTCCGCCTCCAGCTTCCGCTTGCGCACGCTCGCCACTTCAACCATCCCGTCCGCCGCCGGCACCAGCACCTCGCGGCCGTCGAAATCGACTCCCAGCAACGGGTTGCCCGGATAGTCGTAAAAAGCCGTCACCGTCCCCTGCCGTCCCGAATTTCGGTCCGTCAGCTCGTAGCCGACCAGCGCGTCGAAATCCGTCCCCTCATCATCGGCGTCAACACCGTTCGCATCCGCCAGGTAGAGCGTCTTGCCCACCAACATCTCCGCGACACCGGCCCACTCGAAATCGTCGAACAGCACCACCGCGGAAGAGGCCCCGCGCCGTTCGAAAGAGGAGACAAAAAGCGGAACCGCCAACGAGTCGATCTCGACCCACAGCGGTTCCGCAGTGTCCAAAGATTCCGGAAAAGCATCGTAAAGCGTCACCAGCAAGGCTCCGCCCTCCCGATCGTCCAACCCCTTGCCGCCGTACGTTTTTTTAATACGGCCCACCGCATTGGCCGGCTCTGCGATCACAGCGGCCGCCCGTTCGGCATAAGCGAAAGACTGATCCTTTCCCATCGTATTCTCCGCATTCGCGGCGAAACGGAATCCTTATAATTATTCGGCAGCGGCTTCGGTTTCAGCGGCAGCTTCAGCAACTTCGCCGGCAGCCTCCTCAGCCACTTCGCCCTCAGCTTCGGCGGAAGCGGTTTCGGCAGCCTTGGCAGCTTCAGCCAGTTTGGCAGCCAGCGCAGCGGCCTTAGCCTCTTTCACTTTCGTTTCGGCTTCGAGGCGCTCTTTGGCGGTCTTAGCCTTCGCTGCATCCATAGCAGCCTTCGAAGCAGCGTCTTTCGCCTCTTTCTCAGCCACCCACTTGGCGAACTTCTGCTCGGCCACCTCTTCGGTGAACGCGCCTTTCTTCACGCCGCCATTCAGGTGGTGGCGGTACATAACCCCCTCTTTCGAAAGGATCGAACGCGCGGTATCGGTCGGCTGCGCCCCTACACCTACCCACTTCACAGCGCTTTCGAAGTTCAGTTCGATGGTCGCCGGGTTGGTGTTCGGGTTGTAAGTACCCAGTTTTTCGATGAAACGGCCGTCGCGCGGCGCACGGCTGTCAGCCACTACGATGTGATAAAAAGCATACCCTTTTTTCCCGTGACGCGACAGTCTGATCTTGGTTGACATGTGTAAATGATTTAATTGAGTGTCAATCCCCTGCCTACCCACAACGTTCTTGATGACACCGGATCGCGGAGACGCCGTCTCCCCCATCCCTCTGGTTTATGCAAAACCCCCGTTGTTTCGGACAAGTGGCGCAAAGGTACAAAAATGTTTATCTTTACACAAAGTTTCGGAGCCTTTTATGGAGAAAAAAGCCGTTTTCGCCGGGTCGTTCGACCCTTTCACCGCAGGTCACGAGGACATCGTGCGCCGCGCCCTGCGCCTGTTCGACCGTATTATAATAGGTGTGGGTTACAATATCAAGAAAAAGGGATTCCTGCCCACCGCCAACCGCGTGCGGCTGATCGAGGAGGTGTTCCGCGGCGAGCCTCGCGTGAGCGTGATGGCTTACGACGGGCTGACCACCGACTTCTGCCGGCAACAGGGTGTCCGGATATTGCTGAGGGGGCTGCGCTCGGTGGACGACTTCGAAAGCGACCGCACCATCGACGCCGTCAACAAACGGCTCGATCCACAGGTCGAGACTTTCTACCTGCTCACCGACCCTTATCTGGGCGCCATTTCATCGGCGGTGGTGAAAGAGCTTTATACCCACAAGGCCGACATCAGCCGCTTTTTGCCGGAGGGCATCGACCTCGAAAAATACCTCTGATCGCCGGGGCTTCGGGCTGGGCGACCTTCTGTCGCTGCTGTGCAAAAATTCAGTTATGTGAGTCCCCTCGTCAGCGGCCGGACAGGCAATATTTTTTCGGGCGCAGCCTGCGGAGGGTCTGCAATTTATTGCGGGCCTCCGCGGGGGGAGGCTGCGGCCCGCCCGCTGACGCGGTGTCCGTTATGAATGTGTCCTATGGACTACGGGTAGAGATATCTTTACAAGCGTCTTCCGCAGCAGCGGTGTCCCGCGCAGGTGCTGGCCACCCAAACCATGGAACAAGATAATGAAAGAAAGCCTCCGCGCCAGCGGCCGGCCCGGAACCACCCCCGGTGGAGGGCTGCAACCGACGCTGCCAGTGAGAGCCAAGCGAATATTTTCGCTTGGCCGAACGGCGAGGAGGAAAACAAGCGTAGCGCAGTTAACTCGCGATGCTCGTTTTGCCCGCCACTGGTTCCGGGCAGGAATCGACGGCTGACGGCGCCCGCGGCAATTCCGTTTGTTTAGCTCACGCTAAACGAAGCGGAATTGCCCTTGAGCTGGTGGGCGCCTCTCCCTAAACAGGAGGGTACTGCCCTGCGCGGGCGGCGACCGGGTGACCCCGGCGGGACGGACGATGCTGCGCATCGCATGGGCAGTAGTAAAAAAGATTCCGCGCCAGCGGGGGCCCGGTCGCGAGCGACGGGACGCGCACCGGGACAAATAGGCCATGGACTACTCTCCGCGTCAGCGGGCGGGTGGGACGCCTGACCGCTGATGCGGTGTCGATTCGTAATTATTATAGCAGGGACGCAGCCGGTGGAGGGTCTGCAACGCAGTTGCGGGCCTCCGCTGCGGGAGGCTGCGGCCCGACCGCTGACGCGGAAACTATGTAGGCACCGGAGATAAAAAAGGCCCCGCGCTCTCCTCCAGAGCTCATTCTACGAACAGGCTGGAAAAAGCTTCTACCGCAGTTAGTCGTGTTAACAGGGTTTATACTCCCCTGCGGAGAAGCCCCCATCGTAAAATGAAAAAAGCATGGGGCCGAATCTTCTCTCACAGGCAGGTTCTGGCGGGACCCCACAAACGAAAGAAGCAGACCCCATGCCATATCGAAATACGATATAGACATGGTAATCACGCTTCAATCCCGTTTGTGTTCAAATCGCCAGATTAGCCCATGAGATCAAAAGCTATGTCAAAAAGCACTCTCCGCAGAGAATGGCGATACAAATATAGACAAAAATCCCGCCGCAACAAAACCGGCAAAAATTTCCGCAGAATTTCACAAACACGTCAAGAAATTAACACCCCCGCCATTCCCTTGGACATATATGCCCTAAATTCGTACCTTTGTCCGTTCAAACCCTGAAAAATACCAAACGAGAGAGATACCAAGCATGTTCCAGATCCTCAAAAAGACCCTGCTGGCCCCCTCCATCTACCTGATGGAAGTCGAAGCGCCGCGCGTGGCCCGCGCCGCCCAGCCCGGGCAGTTCCTGATCGTCATCGTCGACGAGAAAGGCGAACGCATCCCGCTGACCATCTGCGACTACGACGCCGAGCGAGGCACCGTGACCATCGTGATACAGGCCATCGGCGCATCGACCATGCGCATCGTAGCCTTGAACGAAGGCGACAGCTTCGCCGACTTCGTCGGGCCGCTGGGCCACCCTTCGGAATTCATCCATTTCAGTCCCGAAAAGCTGGCCGCGACCAAATTTATGTTCGTCGCCGGTGGACTGGGGGCCGCGCCGGTCTATCCGCAGGTCAAATGGCTCGCCGAGCGCGGCGTGCAGGCCGACGTCATTATCGGGGCCAAGAACGAAAGCCTGATCTTGCTGGAAGACGAATTCCGGGCCCTGACCCCGAACGTGCATATCGCGACCGACGACGGTTCGAAAGGATACAAAGGACTGGTGACCAACCTGCTGAAAGAGCTCGTCACCGAGCGGGGCAACCGCTATGACCTCGTGATCGCCATCGGGCCGATGATCATGATGAAATTCGTGGCCCTCACGACCCAAGAGCTGAATATCCCGACCATTGTCAGCCTCAACACCCTGATGGTGGACGGCACCGGGATGTGCGGCGCCTGCCGGGTGACTGTCGGCGGCAAGACCCGCTTCGCGTGCGTCGAAGGGCCGGAATTCGACGCCCACCAGGTCGATTTCGACGAGGCGATGCGGCGGCAGGGCATGTACCGCACCATCGAGGAGCGCCGCCGGGCCAAAGAGGCGGAGCGGGCCGCCGGGCACAAATGCAATATCGGGCTGTAAAACAAAGACATAACATGGCAAACAAGATACCCAGAGTTCCCGTCCGGGAACAGGACCCGAAAGTTCGGGCCACCAATTTCGAAGAGGTCTGCTACGGCTACGACCTTGGCGAGGCGACATTAGAGGCCACCCGCTGCCTCGGCTGCAAGAAGCCGCGGTGCGTGGAGGCGTGTCCGGTGTCGGTCAGGATACCCGATTTTATCCACCAGCTCGTTGAGGGCGACGTTGCCGCCGCCGCGCGGGTAATCGCACAAGACTCGCTGCTGCCGTCGGTCTGCGGGCGCGTCTGTCCGCAGGAAACACAGTGCGAGGGGGCGTGCATCCTCGGCGTCAAGGGCGAACCGGTGGCGATCGGCAAACTGGAACGCTTCGTGGGCGACTGGGGACGGGAGAATCAGGTCAAATTGGCCGAACCTGCGGCGCACAACGGGCATAAAGTGGCCGTGATCGGGTCGGGGCCGGCAGGGCTGGCCTGCGCTGCGGACTTGGCCAAGCTGGGCTACGAAGTGACGGTATTCGAGGTACTGCACCGTCCGGGGGGCGTGCTGCAATACGGCATACCGGAATTCCGCCTGCCGAAAAAGACGGTCGTGGAGCCGGAAGTGGAGAACGTCCGCAAACTCGGCGTCAAGATCGAGACCGACGTAGTGGTGGGACGCACCGTCACCGTCGACCAGTTGATGGATGAAGAGGGTTTCGAAGCCGTGTTTATCGGCTCCGGGGCCGGGCTGCCGCGCTTTATGGGCATTCCGGGCGAGAACCTGAACGGCGTGGTGTCGGCCAACGAGTTCCTTACCCGCACCAACCTGATGCACGCTTATGACGAGCAATACGATACGCCTATTTACACCGGCGACCGGGTGGTTGTCGTCGGGGGCGGGAATGTGGCGATGGACGCCGTGCGCACCGCTAAACGGCTGGGGGCCGAGTCCTTCATCGTCTACCGCCGTTCGGAAGCCGAGCTTCCGGCCCGGCGCGAAGAGGTGCACCACGCCAAGGAGGAGGGCATCGACTTCCGGATGCTCACCAACCCGGTGGAGATCCTCAGCGACGAGCGCGGCTGGGTGACGGGTATCAGGTGCGTGCGTATGGAGTTGGGCGAACCGGATGCATCAGGCCGCCGCTCGCCGGTCGAGATCGCAGGATCGGAGTTCGAAATTCCGTGCGACGTGGTGATTATGGCTTTGGGTACATCCCCAAACCCGCTGATCGCGGCCACCACGCCGGGTCTGGAGGTCAACCGGCGGGGGTGCCTCGAAGCCGGTGACGACGGGGCTACGACCCGCGAGGGCGTTTTTGCCGGTGGCGACGCCGTGACCGGGGCGGCCACCGTGATTCTCGCCATGGGCGCCGGGCGCAAAGCGGCCGCCGCCATCGACAACTACATCCAGAGCAAAAACTAACCGCTCACAACTGTACATCCAAATGCGGGAGATTCTACTTTGGAGTAGAATCTCCCGCATTTTTCGTATATTCGGACATCCGAACCGACATAAAACATGAATATCCGAACCGTCCTCACAGGAATACTCCTCGTCCTGACAGGCATCGCCCACGCCCAGTTTCCCGGTAAACTTTACCTCAAAGACGGTTCCGTCATTCAGGGAAGCATCACCCGACGGCTCAACGGCAGCGCGGCCGTCAGCACACCCGGAGGCCGGTTTTACGTTTTCCGTGCCGATGAGATCAGCGGCTTCATACAAGCCCGGCAACCGAAAGAGAAACAACGGCGGACAGGCAAGCGATCATTCGACGAGATCCGGAATGCCGTCGAGGCGGAATTCGGGATCGGCTACGGCAACCGCATCGGCAGGAGTGGCAACTCATGGCTGAACCTCTCGTTCATGGCCTACAACTATCGTTTCGGGGCCCATTTTTCAGTCGGAGGCCGTATGGATTTCGATGAAAACTTCACGGTCGACCGATGGATTATTCCTCTGGTAATCAACCTAAAAAGCTATCTTGGACCTTCAGATCGCTCCCAACTGTTTTTCTCCCTGGACGGTGGATACTCCGTCGGCATCAAAACATATGAAGACGAACCTTCTTTCGGTGGCTGGACAGTCACCCCCGCCGCAGGGATGGCTATCCGGCTGGGCAACCATACCGCGCTCCACCTTTCCATCGGCTACCGCCTGCAATGGCTCCCGGAATACCTCTATACCGGCGGCTATTCCGAAGCCCCGTTCCGGAGCGGAGCCGTGATGGTTCGTATGGCATTCGCCCTCTATTCGCCGAGATAGTTCACAAACCGATCTCACTCCCCTTCCCCTCCCTTTCCACATACGCGCGGCCGTCGCGTTTCGACCGTGCATAATCGAATTCAGGCTCTACCAAATATCGTCCCCGGCGGTCGATATAGCCGTACAGGCCGTTTACCATCACGCACGCCACCCCCTCGCGGAACCCCAACGCAAAATCGTAGCGCGCCGGAATCGCCATCCTCCCGTCCGGCCCCGCATATCCGTACAAGGAGCCTTTCCGCACCAGCGCCCTCCCTTCCGCAAACGGCCACGCATCGTCGAACCTCGGCCGGGACAGGAGCCTGAACTCC
>CANQXP010000043.1 GCA_947627885.1 uncultured Rikenella sp. | reverse complement strand
CGGTGATCTACGAATCGACCGTCTATCCGGGAGCGACCGAAGAGGTGTGCGTGCCGGAACTGGAACGGGCGTCGGGACTGGTTTTCAACCGGGACTTCTTCGTCGGTTACTCGCCGGAGCGGATCAATCCGGGCGACAAGCAGCACACCTTCGCCACCATCAAAAAGGTGACCTCCGGTTCCACGCCGCAGACGGCGGATTTCGTGGACGAACTCTACAACAGCGTCCTGCGGAACGGAACTTTCAAGGCGTCGTCCCTGAAGGTGGCCGAAGCGTCCAAGATCATCGAGAACTGCCAGCGCGACATCAACATCTCGTTCTTCAACGAGCTGGCGCTGATCTTCGACCGGCTGGGCATCGACACCAAGGAGGTGATCGAGGCGGCGGCGACCAAGTGGAACTTCATCAAGCTGATGCCGGGACTGGTGGGGGGGCACTGTATCGGGGTGGATCCGTACTACCTCAAATGGAAGGCCGAGCAGGTGGGCTACCTGACGGCGGTGATCAGCTCCGGGCGGCGGGTCAACGACTCGATGGGGGCTTTCGTGGCCGACAAGGTGGTGAAACTGTTGATCGGGCATGACTTCAAGGTGAAGAATGCCAGGGTGCTGGTGCTGGGAATGACCTTCAAGGAGAACTGCCCGGACATCCGGAACACGAAGGTGGTGGACGTGGTGGAGGAGTTGCGGGAGTTTCAGTGCAGCGTGGACGTATATGACCCGTGGGCGTCCGCCGATGAAGTGGAGCGGGAGTACGGCATCTCTTTGCTGCCCTCGCTGGAAGGTGCGCAGGGGCGGTACGACGCGGTGGTGCTGGCGGTGGCCCACCGGCAGTTCCTGGAGACGGACATCCGGGCGCTGCTGAGCGGCCCGGCCGGTGTCCTGTATGACATCAAAGGAGTATTGCCGAAAGAGGTTATCACGGCCCGATTGTAAAAACAATCCGTATATTTGCATATAATTCCAAGACTACTTGAATGATGAAAGGAATCGTACTGGCCGGCGGCTCGGGAACCCGCCTCTACCCGATCACCAAGGGGATAAGCAAGCAACTGCTCCCGGTATACGACAAACCGATGATCTACTATCCCGTGTCGGTGCTGATGCTGGCCGGGATCCGCGAGATACTCATCATCTCGACGCCGCACGACCTGCCGGGTTTCCGGCGGCTCCTCGGCGACGGTTCCGACTACGGAGTCCGCTTCGAGTACGCCGAACAGCCGTCACCGGACGGGCTGGCGCAGGCATTCATTATCGGCGAAAAGTTTATCGGCAACGATTCCGCCTGCCTGGTGCTGGGGGACAATATATTCTTCGGGCAGGGGTTCTCAGGCATGCTGCGCGAGGCGGTGGCGGCTGCGGAACACCCGACGGAGCCGAAAGCCACGGTGTTCGGCTACTGGGTCAGCGACCCGGAGCGATACGGGGTGGTGTCGTTCGACCAGGAGGGCAACGCCGAAACCCTGGAGGAGAAGCCCGTCAATCCGAAGTCCAACTATGCCGTGGTGGGGCTCTATTTCTACCCGAACCGGGTGGTGGAGGTAGCCAAGAATATCAAGCCCTCGGCGCGCGGCGAACTGGAGATCACCACCGTCAACGAACGGTTCCTGCATGACAACCAGCTGAAGGTTCAGCTATTGGGGCGGGGATTCGCCTGGCTCGACACGGGGACGCACGACTCGCTTTCCGAGGCTTCGACCTTTATCGAGGTGATCGAGAAACGGCAGGGGCTGAAGGTGGCGTGCCTGGAGGGGATCGCTTACAGCAAGGGCTGGATCTCGACGGAAAAGCTGCGGGAGATCGCCGGGCCGATGGCCAAGAACCAGTACGGGCAGTACCTGCTCTCGCGGATCAAAGAGAACGAATAATTCCAATTCGGCCATGAGCGAAATTCGGATATTGGAAGGGGGTATCTTCCGGGATTACCGGGGCGAACTGGTGCACATGAACGATTTCCATCTGGAGGGCGCCCACCGGTACTATATTATCAAACACGACAACACAAAGGTAATCCGGGGCTGGCACGGACACCGGTTCGAAGGCAAATGGTTCCAATGCCTGCGGGGCGGTTTCCGGCTGGCTTTCGTGCGGCCAGACGACTGGGAAAACCCTTCCCCGGACTTGAGGCCGGAGGTCTTCACGCTCACGGCGGAAAAGAGCGAGTTGCTCTGCCTGCCGGCGGGATACGCGAATTGCATCCGGGCCACGGAGCCGGACAGCATGCTGCTGGTCTTTTCGGGCAAAGTATTGCCGGAAGCGGTGCACGACAGCTGGCGGTGGGAGCCGCAAATGTGGGGCGGCGACAAGATCTGACCGCCGCCCTTCTATCACAAAGAGTGAAAACCGTCCGTCAGATGCTTTGCTCCACGTTCCAAACAAATGCCCGGAGGCCCTGCGCCTCCGTTTTTTTATCCAGCGCACGCAGGTGGGACAACAGTTTCTCGACCCGGCTCTCCTCTGTCATCACCAGCATGGCCGAATTGAGCGTCGGCCACGCATGGCTGCCGTAGTGGGGCTCGCCGTTTTCGGAGCCCCGCCCCTGCACCTCCTCCCAAAACGTGAAGCCCCGGCAGTGGTTGCGGTCGAGGATCGCCACGACCTGTTCGTAATAGCTTTGGTTGAAAGATATGAATACCGCTTTCATGTCGCAGAGTAGGTTTAAGTTATTGTTCGTCCGTTTCGGTTCCGGCCGGTTCCGGCAAGTGGTGTCCGTTGCCTAAAGCGGCTTTGTCCACCTCCAGCTCGAACAGTTCGGCCATCTGGCGTCGGCGGCGCTTGACGCCCGTCCCCGCGAACATGCAGTATACCACCGGCACCAGAATCAGCGTGATGACCGTGGAGAAGGCCAGACCTGTCCATACGGCAACCCCCATCGGGCGCCACATTTCGGCCCCTTCGCCCTGCCCCATCGCCATCGGGAGCATACCCAGCACCGTGGTCAGGGTGGTCATCAGCACGGGCCGCAGGCGCGATTTCCCGGCATCCACCACCGCCGAAACAATTGACATGCCCCGTTCCCGGTTCAGGTTGGTGTAGTCCACCAGCACGATACCGTTCTTCACCACGATACCGGCCAGCATAATCACCCCGATCAAGGCCATGATGCTCAGCGGCGTGCCCGTCACGGCCAGCCCGATGAAGACCCCGGTGAAAGCGAACGGCAGGGCGAGGAAGATGATGAACGGATAGGTGAACGACTCGAACTGCGAGGCCAGCACGATGAACACCAGGATGATGATCATAACGCCCAGCATACCCAGGTCGCCGAACGAGTCCTGCTGGTCTTCGTAGGTACCGCCGATGGCCGTGGTCACGTCCGCCGGCATATCGATCTCTTTGAGTATCTGTTGGGTCTGGGCCACCACCGTACTCAGCGGATAGCCCTGCCGCACCACGCCCGACACCGTAATCACGCGCTCGCGGTCTTTACGCTCGATGGTCGGCGGCGTGAAACGCTCCACCACCGTGCCGAGGTCTTTCATCCGGATACCCTTGCCCTGCGAGTTGTAGACGAGGATGTTCTCGATGTCCTCCACCGAGGTGCGGTGCTCCGGCGCGTAACGAACTTTAATGTCGTACTCCTCCCCGTCCTCGCGGTAGTAGGAGGCCGTCAGGCCGTTGATGCGGTTGCGCAGGTAGGACGACGCGGTAGCGACGTTCAGCCCGTTCAGGGCGAGTTTCTCGCGGTCGAAGTCGATCTGGTACTCCGGGATATAATCCTCGCGGCTGATGTGCACCTGGCTGCACCCCGGCAGCTCGCCCATCCGTCTCGACAGCTCGGCCGCCACCCTATCGGTCTCGGCAAAATCGTAGCCGTACACCTCCACGTCCACACTGGCCTGCCCGGCCATGCCACCCTGCGAGCCGCCGGCGATCACCTGCGAGGTCTTGATCTCCGAATACTCTTTCAAGTCCTCGCGCATCAGCTCGCAGATCTCCAGCAGCCCGCGCTCGCGCTCGCCCACGGAGCTCAGGCGCATGTTGAACGAGATGATATGCGTCCCGTTGGTCTGCATCGAGCCGTAGGTGTTGTCGGTCGAGGCCTGCCCGACGCTGAAACTGGAGGTTTGCAACTCAGGTATCTCTTCGCGCCAGCGTTTGTCGAGGCGCAGGGCCAGGTCGCGCGATATTTCGGTGCGGGTGCCGATCGGCATCTCGATCTGGACGCTGATGCGAGCATTGTCCTGCGTCGGGAAAAACTCGGTTCCGATGAATTTGGTCAGCCCCAGCGACGATACGAAGATCACTACCGCACCGACTACCACTGCGATCCGATGCCGCACGGCCCAGTTCAGGAAACGCGCGTACCCGCGGTCGAGCGCGTTGAGCCCTTTTTCGACCGGCGAGAAGATCAGCTTGTAGACTTTGCCTTTCGGGGCCCCGCTGCGCAGCATCTTGGAGCAGAGCATCGGGGTCAGGGTCAGCGCGCTGACGGTCGAGATGATCATAATGATGCTGACAATCCAGCCCAACTGCTCGAAGAGCACCCCGGCGAGGCCGGTGATGGTGGTCAGCGGCAGGAACACGGCCAGCAGGGTCAGCGTCGAGGCGATCACCGAAAGGTGCACCTCGTTGGTGGCATAGATGGCAGCCTGCTTGGGCTTACTTCCCCTTTCGAGGTGCGTGGTAATATTTTCCAGCACCACGATGGCGTCGTCCACCACCATGCCAATAGCGATGCTCAGCGAACTGAGCGAAATGATGTTCAACGTGTTACCGGACATCAAAAGGTAGATGAACGAGGCGATCAACGAGATGGGGATGGTCAGCGCGATGATAAAGGTCGCCCGCCACCGCCCCAGGAAGACGAGCACCACGAGGATCACCACGATGAAGGTGATGGTAATGGTCTCGACCAGCGAGTCGATGGTGTTCTGGATGTTGGTCGAGGTATCGACGATCACGCCCAGCTGCACGTCGGAGGGCAGCCCGGCCTGAAGCGACGGCAGGCGCTGGTGCACCTTTTTGGCGATGTCCACCGAATTGGCCCCGGACTGTTTCTGGATGACGATCATACCGCCCTGTATGCCGTCGTTGTAGGCCTCCTGGGCGCGTTCCTCGACGGTATCCACGATGCGCGCCACGTCCTTGAGGTAGATGTTGCGCCCGTCGTAGCTTCCCACGACGATATTCTCCATCTCCCGGGCGTCCCTGAATTCGCCTTCCACGCGCAGGGAATAGGTGTTCGACCCGATGTCGATAGTCCCGCCCGGAGTGTTCTTGTTCTCGTTGGCGATAATGCCGGCGATGCCTTCGATCGACAGGTGGTAGGCTTCGAGTTTCTGCGGGTCGCAGTAAACCTGTATCTCGCGCGGCGGCGCCCCGGAGATGGAGACGGCCCCCACGCCGCTGATACGCTGGAGCGGGGTGGCCACCTTGTCGTCGAGGATCTTATAGAGTGCGGGGAGGCTCTCCTCGGCCGTCACCGAGAGAATGATGATCGGGATGTCGTCGGTGCCGAACTTGAAGATGATGGGGTTGTCGACGTCGTCCGGCAGGGCGGTCTGCACCATGTCGAGCTTGTCGCGCACGTCGTTAGTGGCCACGTCGATGTCTATCCCGTACTCGAATTCGAGGGTGATGATCGACATGTTCTCCTTGGACTGGGAGGTGATGTGCTTGAGGTTGCTGACGGTGTTGAGGGTGTTTTCCAGCGGCCGGGTGACGTTGGTCTCGATGTCGGCGGCGCTGGCGCCCTGGTAGGCGGTCAGAACCATGATCTGGTTGGTCTCGATGTCCGGGTAGAGGTCGATGGACAGTTTGCTCAGGGAAAAAAGCCCCACCACGATGACCGCCACGAAACAGAGGGCGGTGGTGATGGGCTTTTTGACGGCTGATGCGGATATGCTCATGGTGTCGTGTGTTTGCTGTTTGTGAGTTCCATTGGTTGTTCGGGTTATGGCAGCTTTGTGGCGATGCGCGACGCTCGTCGGCCGAACCATGCTATATGCCCGGAGGCACAGGATAGCCCGGTTCCCGCGTCAGTGTCCCCCCGCGCGGGACAAGTCCCTCGCAGGCGCTGCCCACCGAAACCGACTGGCGCCCCGCCGAATACAGTACGGAACCGCCTTACGCCGGGCATGAGGTGCCTTCGGGCACTTCGGTGCAACCGGAAACCTGTTGCCTGAGGCCTACTTGGTGGTGTCGATGTCGACTTCCATGCCGTTGTTCAGGCGGTTCTGGCCCGTGACGACCACCTGGTCGCCGTCCTGCACGCCCGAAACGACCTCGTACTCGTCGCCCATGCGGCGAGCCAGCTCCACCTTGTTGTAGGAGACTTTGCCGTCCTTATAGACGTATATGTAGCGGTCGCCCGACCCGGCCTGCTTGATGATCGAACGGTCGGGAGCCACCACGCGATCCATCGTGCCGAAGCTCATCGTCACGCGGGCGAACATTCCCGGCCGCACCCGTCTGTCGCCGTTCGGGATCGTGATCTCGACCGGGAAGGTACGCGTGGTGGGGTCGATGGTCGGATAGACCAGGCTCACCTTGCCGTGGAACACCTCGTCGCCGTAAACGTCCAGCCGGAGGGTCACGTCCATTCCCTTCTTCACCTCCTTGAACAGCGATTCCGACACGTTGACCACCAGCTTGACCGGCGTGATCTGCTCGACCACCACCACGGGCTGGCCGCCGAGGTTGTACATATCGCCGTTGTCGTAATTGCGCGCCGTCACGATCCCGTTGACGGGGCTGGTCAGCGTGGTGTTGGCGATCAGGTTGTCATAGGCCGTCTGCGCCACGTCGAGGGCCGTCTTTTTGGCGTCCCACTCCGATTTCGAAGCGCCGCCCACTTTGAACAGCTCGTCCAGCCGGCCGAACTCCGTTTTGTAATTGTCCAGCTGGACTTTCTGCTGGATGACGTTGGTCTGGTCCATCTGCACCAACTTCTGCCCGGCGCGCACCGGGTCGCCCACCTCGACGAAGATCTTGTCGATCCGCACGGCCATCGACGGTGCGATGTTGTTGGTGACGTTGGCCTCCACGGTGGCCGTGAAATCATAGGTTTGCGCCACGGGCCGCACTCGGACGGTCTCCAGTTTGACTTTGGGTTTTTCCTGCGCAATGCTGTCCGCGGCGGCCTGCGTTTTACCGGAGCCTCCGCCGCAGGCGGTCAGCAGCGCCGCGGCCATCAGAACGGGCAGCAGCCCGCCGGTTCGTTTCAGTGTCATATATGCGTTCGTTTTTTATTTGCCGTTCCGTAACGCCGGGTAGGCGTTCTCTTCCACCGCTTTGCCCAGGGTGGCTTCCAGGTCGGCCCGGGCCGAGAGGTAGTTGTATATGGATTGGTTGTAAGCCAGCCGCGCCCTGGTCAGGGCCACTTCCGAGTCGTTCAGCTCCAGCAGGTTGCCGCTTCCCACCTCGTAGCGTTTCTGGCTGATCGAGTAGGCCCGTTCGGCCTCACGGACGCTCTCGCGGTTGGAGCCGACCTCCTCGATCGACTTCTCGATGCTGTTGAGCGAGTTCTGCACGCTTAGCTCCAGCTGGCGGACAAGGTCCTGCCGCTGCAATTCGAGCTGCTCGATGCCGATCTTGTCCTGCGCCAGCCGGTGCCGTTTGAGGCTCCCTTCGTAGATCGGGATGCTCAGCGTTACGCCCACCGTCGCGTAGGGGAACCACTGGTAATGGCCGATGCGGAAGTCGTTGTTCAGCGAGCTCCACTGGTAGTTGCCGCTCAGATAGAGCGTCGGCAGGTATTGCGACCGCGTGATGCGCAGCGCCAAGTCCAGCTGTTCGGCCTGTATGTCGATCTGTTTCAGTTCCGTGTTGGCCGTCAGGGAGGTATCGGCGGCCAGCATATCCATATCCTGCACCATTTCGGGCTCGAAATCGCTCAAAGCTCCCGTAAAGCGCATCGGTTCATCTATGCTCACCCCCATCAGCACCTTCAGCTGCATGTTGGCCAGCCGCACCGCATTCTCGGCGGCGATCAGCTGCGGTTTCTGGTTGCGCAGCTGCACGTCGGCGCGCAGCTTGTCGTATTCCGACACCAGCCCCTGCTCGTACTTATCCGTGGCGATGCTGGCGCTCAGCTCGGCATTGGCGTAGCTCACTTTCAGGACTTCATAAGCGTCCTGCGCGTTGAGCAGCGAATAGTAGGCGTTCTTCACCGAGCCGATCAGCGCGATCCGGGACGAGCGGGCCTGCTCCGCCGCCAGCAGTACGTCCGTTTCGGAAAGCTGCAGGGTCTTCCAAAGGGCCGGCGCCACCAGCGGCAGCGAAAGGCTCAGCCCCGCCCCCCACTGGTTGTCGGTACCGACTTCGATCTGCTGCTCGCCGATCGACATTTTCTGTTTCTGGAGCGTCCGGTTGTAGCTGGCCCCCAGCGCCAGGTTGGGCAGCAGGCCGGAACGGGTCCCTTTGAGGGCGTACTCCATGCGCGCGATCTCTTTGCCGGCGATCCGCACGCCGGGGCTTTCGCTCAGGGCAATCTCCAAAGCGGCAGGCAGGTCGATCTCCACGCTGTCGCGCGGGGAAACGGCTTGCTGCGCCCGTGCGAGAGGGCTGCACAGCAAGAGGGCTGCCGCGCCGAACGCCGCAAGGCGGGAAATAGTGCTCATCGGTCTCTTCTTCATCGGGTTTCTGTATGGCGGGGTTTAGTGTCAGGCTTTGTATTCCGACAGGTAATCGTTGAAAATGCGCAGCCCTTTGTCGGTGCAGGCGCCGCGCACGAGGGTCAGCGTCAGGGTGCTGTATATGTCAACCATGCTGTACCGCCGGGTCAGCTCCGGCGAAAGCGGCTCGTCGGTGATCTGGATCAGGGTGCGGCTCAGTATCTCGTAGTTCAGCCCCGGCAGGAAGATCTCCTGTTTCACGCCGGTGCGGAAAAATTCGAGCAGCTGGTCCAGCATCTCTTTGCGCTGTTCGGCCAGCCGCGCCATGGCCCTGGGATATTTGCGAATGTCCTCGTAAAATTTCGACGAGACGCGACGGGTCTTGGGCGCCATCTCGCGGTAGATCTCCAGGATGACGTGCAGCACGGTCTCCGAACGGTCGCCAATCTCCTCGGCCCATTTCTTCATATAGGCATGGTGATGGACGATGCAGGCGATCAGCAGCTCCTCCTTGTCCCCGAAGTATTCGTAGAGCGTGCGCTTCGACATCGAAAGCCGCCGGGCGATCTCGTCCATGCTGACGCCTTTGATGCCGTATTCCGGGAAAAGCTCGTCGGCCAGCGACAGAATGCGCTGCCGGGTCTGCGGGTCGTTATGTCTGTTTTCGGTCTCCAATTCGGATATTTTATTGAAAAACTGAAAAAACGGAATTAGTTTTTCGGGTGTAAAACGAGGCAAAGATAGGATAAATTGTGCCGGGTGATGTTTTCCGGGTGAAATTATTTCCGGCAAACAGAGAACGACGTCATCAGGGAACGTTCAGCAAGAACCGGGCCGCAGCAAAACAAACACAGGGCCGGCAAGCGTACGAACGCTTGCCGGCCCTATGCTTACATGCAGAACGGGGAGCTACAGGTGCAAAACCTGATTGCGGTTGTTTCCTTTGCGGTAGCTGATATGCACCCATTTGTAGTGCGACTCGTCGATCAGCTGGTCGAACTCGATCATACCGGCTTGCTGCAAGTCCACGACCTTGTCGAACAGCATCCGGTTTTTGGCCGGGTCTCCCGCGTTCAGGTCGGCAGCTTCGCCTTTGCGGTGCTGCGAGGTAGCCACCCCGCCCACGGCAGCATTAAGCTCCGGGCAACGGTAGCCGCTGTTCACCGTGATGGCTTGGCCCCAGCTCTCGCGAATGGGATCGAGCAACTCTTCGATCAGGGTCTGGAGTTTCGAGGGGATCTCCCCGGCGGGGGTGTTGTCGATGCCTTTGCTCTTGGCTGTAGTCGATCGGCAAAGCTCGTCGATGGTAAAGTATTTCATAGATTATATCGGATAGGTTATTTTTTATCTGTCGTAAAGCGAACAATCTCTATGCGTTTGGGGCTTTGGGGCACTTCATAAAAGATTTTAGAGGACTCTTTGCCTGCTCCGTCGTCTTTATGGACAAACCATTTGTCGGCGTACCGGAACCGGAGGTTTTTATCCGTGTCCATTTCGGTTACCTGCGGTTTAAGGTTCTGGATCAGATTCGTGGCCTCGTCGAAGACGGCCGGTATGGTGACCGGTTTCGACTTTTCGGACGCTGTTTTGAGTGCGTTTTGAGGCATCTCGATCTTTTCCTTGGAAAGAGTTGCGCTTTGTGCGGGCGTTCCGAAATTCAGGCTGAGGATGCCTGCCGCGAGGAGCAGCAGACGCGAAATAAAGGTTTTCATAGCGGTTCTGAAAATAAGGTGTTAATGGTTTACGTGGTTTCTGTTATCTCTTTTTTGTCCCCTCTTTTTCGGGAGGTTTTGCCTCGTCCTGCTCCTGTTGCTGCTTATCGGCTTCCAGTCTCTGCCGCAGCAGGACGAACATGCGGGTGGTGCATGTGCCGACCAGGTCGAGCGGCGGCTTTAGAGGTTGACATGGCTTTGCCGGTCGAGCCTTTGCTGGGCCTCCTGCACTTTTTGCAGTTCGCCCAGCGCCTGCGCCGACTCGCGGCGCATCAGGGTGAGCATCCGGCCGCAACAGGAACAGATGAAGTTTCCCGAAGTGCCGAGCAGGTCGGCGATCGTCACGGGGATCAATGTACCGCAATCGGGACAAGGGATGCCTGTCTTCCGGGCGGTTGGTAGTGTGTTCATAATGTTTGTTTTTTTAAGTACGTTTGTTTGCATCGGGTGGGAGACAACTGTACCTTTCTTGAAAGAAAAGGTTGAGTCATCTGCGCTACTCCGTAGGCTCTGCAAGCCTTGGTTTTGGTAGGCGCATAGGCCGGAGCCAGCGGAGGCACAATCGCGGCGCGGCAGCGCAAGAATTGCAGTCCTCCGCCCGGTGTGGCTCCGGCCTGCGCGGCTCGCTATGCTCGCCGCCGAAACGGGTCGTTACAACCCGGAAAGCCTCAACGGAGCCTCTTTGTTCACAAAGAGAACAATTGCCTCCAACCTAATACAAACAAACGTACGGTTAAAGATCACCTTCGGGCTCTTCGCCCGCGGCGTCTCCCGCCGCCAGGTTCAGCAGCCTGGACAACCCTCCCGGCATGCCGGCCTGTCCCATCTTGACATGCACTTTCATATTGGCCGTCAGGCTATGTTGGGCCGAAGCCTCGCGACCGCCGCTGTGCTGGGGAGCCAGCGAAGCCCGGATGCGCAGCCCTTCGCCCGGCCCGTCGTCAGCCGGGGCCACCGCTTTGCCCTCCTTGAAAGAGAATTGCTCCTCCTCGCGGGTCGAAACAGCGTCCATGATATTGATGTCGAAATCGAAATCCGCCTCCTGCACATGCAGCAGCGGCAACGGCACTAGACTCAACATCGGCAGGGCAACCTGTCTGCGGCGGCTGCCCGTGGCATCGTTGCTCTGGTAACTGAACCGGAGCATCCGCAGCGGGCCGGTACGCCCGGTCTGCCGGTCATACGATTCGAAAGCCACAGTACACAGGTAGTCGAGATAACGCCGGGCGGCCAGCGAGTCGGCATCGACGGTGGCCAGCAGCGGCGCCGCGATCAGCTGTTGCAGGTCCATGACCTGGCTGGAAGTGGTGGTTGTCGGTTTGTCGGAACTCATAGTCATTCGGGGTTTTCAGGATCGGTAATAGGCTCGTCGGGCAGGTAGCCGTGCGGCGAAATGCGGATGTGAAGCGATTGAACCGCTTCCGGAGGGACTTTTTTCAATTCGTCGGCCGTGATGATGATCTCCTGAGTGGAAAATACCTTCCGGCGCAGGAAGTTGTAGTCCTTGACCCGCTTGGCGGTGAGCACCGTCATCATCGTGACGAGGTTCGAACGCGCAGTCTGCCTGAGCCGGCTTTCGCCGTCCCGCTGCCCGAGCAGCTGTTCGAGGTCGGGATTTTGCAGCAAGTGCGTGTCGATAGTCTGCATCACGCATTCGATCAGCAGGTCGGTGTCGAGGCTCCCGTCCGCTTTGACCAGCGCGGCCGCCTGCCCTTCGAGCTTTTCCCCGATCTTACGGCGCAGGAACGGCCCGAATCCGCGTTCGAGATCCTGCTCCTGGCTCAACAGGAGACTCAGCCCCTGCGGATCTTCGGCATCGGCCGACGAAGCGGTGGTCGACACACTGGTCAGGGCCGTGCGCGCGAGCTGCTCCGCCAGCTGGCCGAAAAAACGGCGAAGGGCCGGATAGTCGGTCTCGGACTCTTCGTGCGGGACGTCGGCATTACGGATGGCGTACTGCAAGTCGAGTTCCAGCTCGCCCAGCAGGGCGCCGGGAACCCGGAAATCGCCCCCTTCGCCCCGCGTTCCGTAGGTTTCCCGCAGCGACCGGGAGTAGAGATTGGCCTCGTGTTGGGCCCGGATGACGTCGCGCAGGATCGAACCGATCAGACTGTTCAACTGTGCCATAAGATGGAGGGATTAGGTGGATGGATTACTCGGTTGTTTCGGGTTCCGGCTCTTTCTGGTCCTTCTTCTGGTCGTCCTTGCGAACATCTTCTTCGGCTTCCTGGAGCAGTTTGGCCCGTTCTTCGGCCCGTTTCTGTTCGGCGGCGTCGGCGGCTTTGCGCTGTTCGGCCAGGTCTTTTTCCATCTGGTCGAGGCGTGCGCGCCGCTCCTGTTCACGCTGCAAACGAGCGGCTTCGCGCTCCTTGTCGGCCGAAATGGTATCCACGGTGCGTACCTTCACGGTGTTGTCGAGCCCTTTGACCGACACGATGTAGACAGTCTCTTTCTCGTTCACAGGCAATTCGAATACGGCGCTGTTGCCCTGTACCGAACCCTGGATCGGGGTCGAGCCGCCGATCACGACGATCTTTTCCGGTTCGAATTTCCCTTCGCTGTTCTTGAAGGTGGCGACGAGCTGTTCCGGATGACCTTTTTCGCCCTTGAGCATCTGGCTGCTGACATCCAGCGTGCCTTTCGGATCGCTGACATTCAGGCTGTTGCTCAGGATCTCCAGCACCTTGGCCAGACCGGCCGGCATTCCGTCCTGGCCGGCGTGAACGGCCACGTCCATGGTGTACTCCACGCTGTACTGCGAGTCCTGCGTGGCCTTGGAGTCTTTCTTGCTGGAATAGCTGGCGTTGAAGCCCGCCTCCACTTTGAAGAGACCGAGGTTCAGCGAGGCTTTGCCGTTGACGCCGGCACTGACATCATCGCTGGAGCTTTCCATCGAAGAGCTGGACGAGCTGGCGCTGATGTTGGCCTTGAAGCTGATGTCGATGGTCTGGATGGCGATGTACGGGATCGGGACGATGGTCAGCAGCGGCACATTGAGCTGTGCCATCTTACCGTCGCGCATGAACTGGAAGGCGACCGTGATGGCTTTTTTCTCGCCGGTTTTGGGGTCGGTGTTCAGGCCGACGTTCTGGATGAATTTCCAGGTGGTCTGGGCGGCCAGCGCCTGCGCGTCGATGCAGGCCGTGAGCGGTCCGCCGATGATGTTCCCGAAAGGGATCGCAGACAGCGCGTTGGAGGCGACTGTCGAGGGGGTTTCGTCGATAGGCATGTCGATTGTTTTTTTGAGGGTGCCCGCCGAAACGGGCAGCCGGGTGATAAATAATGTGAAATCGTAAGCTTACGGCGCTAAGGTAGGGGGCAGGCACCGGGGCTGACAACTCTTGTTTGCGAAAGAGAGCCGGCCGGCGGCGAACGGCCTATTTGGAGCTTCCCAGGATATTGAACTGCCGCATGACCTGGCCGCGGTGCTGTTTGCTGACCGGAATGCGGTGGGGCCCGATGCAGAGCATATTGCCGATAAAGGCGTCGATACGGTCCATGTTGACAATGTACGAGCGGTGGACGCGCAGGAAGAAACTGGCATTGAGCTTGGGCGTGATCTCGGCCAGCGTGAACGAGAGGGTCATGTCATGGCCCCCCTCCAGATGGACGCAGCAGTAGCTGCCGAGGGCTTCGACGAAAAGGATCGCCTGAAAATCTATTTTCCGGAAACGCTCTTTCTCCTTGATGAAAATAGAGTGCTGCAAAACGGGATTTTCCGGTTGACCGGGATTGTCCGGCACGGAAACGGCCATTTGCATCTCCGCCTGACGTAATTGCCTGCGCCGTGCGGCATGCGCGGCAAACGAATGCCGGTATCTTAAAAGAAAACGTTCGTCCATAGCATGAATAGATTAAAAAATATTGTGATTTGTTTCAAAATTAAAGGAGCGTATCGCAAGGTCAATTTATTTGGACAGATGGGTACAAATAATTTGCAGCCGGGGTCAATATGTTTGCCGGCCATCGGCTCAGCATACGGGCCCAGGGGCACCGAAGACGAAAGAGCCGGTTATGCAGGACAAAATCATTATCTTTGCCTTCGGAATACCAACCTATTTGACTTACGATGGCTCAGGAAAAACCCGCATCCGGAACGGACAAAGACAAAGAGATCGACCTGCTGGAAGTGCTGCGCAGCGTGTGGGCTGCCCGCCGGCGGGTAGTAAAATACGCGGTTATCGGAGCGTGCATCGGCCTGGTGATCGGTTTCAGCATTCCGAAGACCTATGTGACGGCGATCAAACTGGCGCCGGAGAGCAAAACCGGAGGATCATCCTCCGGGGGCATGGCGGGACTGGCTGCTATGGCGGGCATCAACCTGAACCAAAACGCGGGAACGGACGGGATCACCCCGGCTATTTTTCCGGATATTGTTAAAAGTACGCCCTTTTTGCTGGAATTCGCCGATATCCCGGTAACGCTCACGCCGAAAAAACGGGACGTTCCGCCGGTACGGATGACTTTGTTCGAGTATGTGACCGGACACCAAAAAATGGCTTGGTGGAAATATGTGACGGCATTTCCCGGACAAGCGGTGGGTTGGGTACTGTCGTTGGGGCGGAATGCCGGGGCGCAGGAAAAACTGCCGGCGGTCGATTCGGTCGATATTTTCAATTTACCGCCGGAGTATAAAGGTTTTGTCGGAGCTTTAGGTGGAATGCTATCGGTGCAGGAAGACAAGAAATCGTCCATGCTCGAAGCGAAAGTGACGATGCAGGATCCGCTGGTTTCGGCCATCATCGCCGACTCGCTGGTTTCGAAACTCCAGAAATACATGACCGCCTACCGGACGCAGAAGACCCGGCACGACCTGGAACAGAATATCCGCCAGAATGCGGAAGCGCAGGCCCGCTACCATCAGGCCGAAGACCGGCTGGCCGAGGCGATCGACCAGAACCGGAACATCTCATCCGAAGCGCTACGGGTTCGGATCGAACGGTTGCGCAACGAACGGAACCTGGCATTCAATATCTATAACCAAACGGCTTCGCAGGTCGAGATGACTAAGATCAAGCTACAGGAGGAGACGCCGATCGCGACGGTAGTGGAGCCGGCGATCGTGCCGGACAGCGCGGCGGCTCCCCGGAAAATGATGATTTTGATAGCATTCACGTTCCTCGGAGCTTTCCTGGCGGTAGGGATCGTCGTGGTGAAATCGCTGCTGGCCGGTAACGAGGCTGCCGGCGACGATGCAATCGTGCCAGCTCAGTAGTATAATCGAAAGTTATCAATGAAGATCGGGAAAGGACTGTGGCTGGCGATAGCCGCATCGGTCTTGTGGGCCATCGTCAATCCGTTCATCAAGGCGGGACTTTCGTACGATATGACCCCGATGAATTTCGCGGGGCTGCGGTTCACCGCCGTGGGGATTATCCTGTTGGTCTATACCCGCCTGGCGGGGTCGTGGACTGGCCTGCGCGCCCACGGCAAACTTTTTTTCACGCTGGTGACCGTCAATATGTTCATGGGCTACACCGCGTTCTATTTCGGCGTGGATCTGGTCAGCAGCGCCATCTCCTCCATCGTGATGGGCATTACACCGCTGGTCAACGTGCTGTTGGCCCATTTCGTCGCCCGCAACGACAAGCTGACGCGGCGTAAGGTGGTCGCGCTGCTGGTGTCGCTGGCGGGCCTGCTGCTGATCGTGGGCACGGGCAACGACGGTCGGCCCCTGGATGCGAAAGGGATGCTGGGGATCCTCCTTCTGTTGCTCAACATCATCCTGCAAGGCTGGGCTGCGATCCGGGTCTCGGAGGAGAGCGGCCGGGTGGACCCGGTGTTCCTCAACGCCGTGCAGATGTTCTTCGGGGGAGTGATGATCTACGGCGTGGGGCTGGGCGTCGAGGGCTACCACTCGTTCATCGGGCTTCCCGGCGGATTCTACGGGTCGCTGGGCGTGCTGGTCTTCGTGTCGGTCTTCGCGTTCAGCTTCTGGTTCACCGCCCTGCGCACGCCGGGTACCAAAGTGTCGGACATCAACATGTGCCGGCTGATCAACCCCGTGCTGGGCGCCGTGCTGAGCTGGGCGATGCTGGCGGGCGAAAGCCCCACGGTCAGCACCGTGGCGGGCATGGCGCTGATCGTCGGTTCGCTGCTGATCTACTTCCGGCAGCCCGCCAAATAAGTGTTCGAAAGATTAAACGATATTACCGAATGTCTAAATTCAAGAAAACAGAGACCCCGATCGAGGGGTTGGTCGTGATCGACCCGACCGTCTTCGGCGATGCGCGGGGATTTTTCATGGAGACCTATGCCAAACGGGACTACGACGCCCTTTTCGGCAGCGAGGTCGAATTCGTGCAGGACAACCACAGCAAGTCGCGGCGGGGCGTGCTGCGCGGACTGCATTTCCAGACGCAGCATTCGCAGGGCAAGCTGATCCGGGTCGTGGCGGGGGCGGTGTATGACGTGGCGGTAGACCTGCGTCCGGGAAGCCCCACCTACGGGCAATGGTACGGCGTGGAGCTTTCGGCGGAGAACAAGCGGCAATTTTACGTACCGCCCCACTTCGCCCACGGGTTCCTGACCCTGGCGGACGATACCGAATTCCTCTATAAATGCACCGACTACTACCACCCGGAGTTCGACGGGGGAGTGCGGTGGAACGACCCCCAGATCGGGGTGGACTGGCGGCTGGAGCAGTACGGGTTCCGTCCGGAAGAGCTGCTGCTCTCCGACAAAGACCGCGTGCAGCCGCTGCTTGCGGAGATTTAAGCAAAAAAGAGGGGGGCTGTTAAACAGTCCCCCTCTTTGCATTACGACCGGTCGGCCCGGCCCCGGCCTTCGTACCAGTCGATAAAGGCCCGGTTCACCAGTTTGTTGCCACCGGGTGTAGGATAATCGCCCGAAAAATACCAGTCCCCGGCGTGATCCGGACAAGCCTTGTGCAGGTTCCCGATGGACTGGTAGACCACCTCGACCTGCGAGGGACAGTCCGGCGGGGTGATCATCCGGGCGATCCGATCCGAGATCTCCCGGTCGGTGAACGGCTCGTAGATCCCTTTCACGTAATTCACGATCCGCTCCTTCGGCAGGCGCTCCTGCTCTTTGCACCGGGCATACACTTCGTCGATGCGCGAGGCCATGCCCCGCTCGCGCAGCAGCTCCACCGCCGCATTGAAAGCGATGAACTCGCCCATGCTCGACATATCGATCCCGTAGCAGTCCGGGTAGCGGATCTGGGGCGAACTCGACACGACTACGATCTTTCGGGGACGTTGGCGGCTCAGGATGTGGACGATGCTCCGGCGCAGCGTCGTGCCCCGGACGATGCTGTCGTCGATGGCCACGACCGAGTCCACTCCGGGACGAACCGTGCCATAGGTAGTGTCGTACACGTGCGCTGCCAGATCGTCGCGGCTGCTGTCCTCCGCAATGAACGTCCGCAATTTAATGTCCTTCAGGGCCAGTTTCTCGGTGCGTACCCGCATCGCCATGATGTCGCAGATCTCCGCGTCGGTCAGCGTGTCGCGCGAGGCCAGCAGGGCGTGGCATTTCTGCCGACTGAAATAGTCGTTCAGCCCCTCCATCATTCCCATGTAAGCCACCTCGGCGGTGTTCGGGATGAACGAAAAGACCGTATGGGCGAAATCGTAATCCACCCGTTGCAAAACCTCATCGACCAGGAGGCGCCCCAGCTCCTTGCGTTCGCGGTAGATGTCCCGGTCGCTGCCGCGCGAGAAGTAGATCCGTTCGAACGAGCACGCCCGGACGTTCTCCGCCGGGCGTATCTGCACCAGCTCCAACTCCCCCGCCTTCGTCACGATGAGCGCCTCTCCCGGCAGCAACTCTTTCACCCGGTCGGTCTCGATGTCGAACGTGGTCTGCAACACGGGCCGTTCGGAAGCCACCGCCACCACGTCGTCGGCGGCATAGTAGAACGCCGGACGGATGCCGTTCGGATCGCGCAACGCGAACATGTCTCCGCTGCCGGTCAGCCCGCAGATCACGTAGCCGCCGTCCCAGATGTCGGACGCCTCGCGCAGGATGCGCTCGATGTCGATGTGCGCTTCGATGGCGTCGTTGAGCGCAGCCCCTTCCAACCCCTCCGCCTTGTAACGCTGGTACTGGCGGTCTACTTCGCAGTCGAGCAGGTAGCCCAGCTGTTCCAGCATGATAAAGGTGTCGGCGTTGTGCCTGGGATGCTGGCCGCGGTCGACGATATGGGCGAACACTTCGTCCACGTTGGTGAGGTTGAAGTTGCCTGCCAGCGAAAGGTTCCGGCTCCTCCAGTTGTTACGCCGCAGGAACGGGTGGGTGTACGAGATGCCGGACCGCCCGGTGGTGCTGTAACGCAGGTGACCCATATACAGCTCGCCGATGAAGGGTTTCTGCTTCGGGTCGGCGGCCAGGTCGCGGTGCACGGCGTCGAACACCTCCTGAATAGCCCCGGTGCCCATCGCCCGCTCGCGGAAGATATACTCTTCGCCGGGTTCGGCACGGAGTTTCACGGAGGCAATTCCGGCACCCTCCTGCCCGCGGTTGTGCTGTTTCTCCATCAGCAGGTAGAGTTTGTCCAACCCCCAGAGCTCGGTGCCGTAAGCCTGTTTGTAATGTTCCAGCGGCTTGAGCAGCCGTACCATCGCTATGCCGCATTCGTGTTTTATGCTGTCGCTCATGAATTAAGGTTTTTTTCGATTCCTGTTCGTATCCGATCCGGCAAACCGGCCTGGGGTAATTTTATAATCCTACGTTTGTTTGGACTGAGTTTGAGGGTACTGTTCTCTTTGTGAACAAAGAGAACCAGAAAAACTTTCGAGAATGCTTCGCATTCTAAATCTATCACAGCCTTAACTTTTGGGGTGCGGTGAGTGGCGGCCATAAGCCGTAATTACTTCAAGGTCGCCGCTCCCGCGCCCCAAAAATGAGGACTTCGGCAGACTAAGGGTTGGGTAGTTACAGCCCGGAAGCCCAACGGGCCCGCTTTTTTCAAAAAGCGGCAGTTCTCTCAAACCCAATGCAAAACAAACGTACGATTTTTAATCATCCAGTCATGCAAGCCCTTATTCCGGTTTCCCTAAAAACTTTTTATACTCGATCGGCGTCACCTTCACGAACTGCGCCGCCGAAGCGGGCCACTCCTCCAAAAGCTCCGCCGCCAGCGGGCTTCCCGTCAGGCGGCAGTGGTCTGCAATGAAACCCCGCAGCTCGGTCAGCTCCGCTGCCGAGGCCGGGATCGTGATCTCGATCATCTCCATATTGCAGAAGAAATCGAAATCCCCAGCCGGATTCCAGACATAGGCGATCCCACCACTCATGCCCGCCGCGAACTTGCGCCCCACCGGGCCCAGCACCACC
>CANQXP010000042.1 GCA_947627885.1 uncultured Rikenella sp. | reverse complement strand
CATCAGCCGGTTCAGCTCGCTCTGCCGCACGCGCCCGATCATCAGCATGATCATACAGGTAAACCAAAGGATGGCGGCAGTGGAGAAGTTGGAAGGCAGCACCACGAGCGTGGCGATAACGATCGGCAGCACCAGGGGCCGCGTGGTCTTGTACCAAATGTCGAAACTGCGCTGCGGGTTGCGTCCCCAACCGCCCGGGGTCAGCGGGGGCAGGATCGGTATTTTCGAGATCACGCCCTGCCGGATGCCCAATTGCTGGGCGATAACCACCACGAGGGTCACTTTGAGCAGCTCGGAAGGCTGGAAGGTAAAACCCAGCCCCGGTATCTTGATCCACCTGGCGGCGTCGTTGAGCGACACGCCGATGACATAAGCGAGAATAACGAGCACGACGCTGAGCTGGAACAGGGCTTTGGCATAGCGGGCGTAGTATTTGTAGTCGATCCAGTGTACCACGATAATCACGAAGAAACCGATCATGATGAACCGCGCCTGCCGGAAAAGGTAGTAGGAGGTGTTACCGTCCACTTCGCGGTAGGCCATGGCGGCCGTGGCGGAGTAGACGACGAGCAGGGAGACGAGAAAAAGGGCGGCCACGATAATCCACAACGGTTTATCGCCCCGGAACAGGAGAAGTTTCCTTTTTTTCGCCATAGCGCAAAGCTACTGAATTTCCGCGAGAGTATGCCCCGTTTTCCCGCCGACGGCGACAATACTGTTCGCCAAGGGACACCCGCCTCCCCATGAACAGGTAAACAATGCCTATTTACAGGAAGACAAACACGATCGTTCGCACAGGGGCCTGTTCCCTAATAAATAGAAATTGCCTGCCGGAAACCGACAGGCACTCTCTGTATCCGCTCCGGCTAAACCGGCCGAAAAATCAATTACTCCGCGCTTTTCACCGCCGCCCTGGTCGTCCCTTTCTTGGAAGAGGCCGTAGCCGGCTCTTGTTTCTTGTCTTTTTTCACGATGGTCAGGTTGTCGAAAGCCCGTACCGCATCCTCGCGCGTAGCGTAGTTGCACGGCACCACCGTCCGGCCCTGGATATCCACGACGCCGAAACGCCCGTTGCTCTCCACGACCGCCAGCCCGTTCGAGAAAGCCGTCGCGCTGTCATAAATGGTCGTGATGAACTCCTGCCCCAACGTATTGACAAAGCCGTAACGGCCGTTTTTCGAAACCCGCGCCACGCCGTCGATAAAGTTGGAGATTTCGTCGTACTGCACCGGAATGATCTCATCCCCCATATAGGAAAGATACCCGTATTTCCCGTCCCGCGAAGCGAACGCCAGACCGTTCTCGTCGAACGGTGCGATCTCTTTGTAGATCGGCTGGGCGATCTGGTTCCCGGCATTGTCGATCAGCCCGAAGCGTCCGTCTTTATAGACCATCGCGATCTTGTTGACGAACTCGTCGATGGCGTTGTATACACACGGCGCGAGCTCATAGCCCGAAATGCTGATCAGGCCGCAGCGCCCCCGCTTCCAGATCTTGGCCACCCCGTCCTCGAAGTCGGTGATCACGTCGTAGCTCACGCTGGCCACCTCTTTCCCTCCGCGGTTGATCAGGCCGTAGTACCCGTTCTTCTTGACCTTGGCCACCCCGTTCTGGAACGGCGTGATGGAGTCGTAAACCGGGGCCACCACTTCGAGCCCCAAGGTATTCACGAACCCGTAACGACCGTCGCGTTTCACCTTGGCCAGCCCGTCCACGAACGGGGACACGCTTTCGTAGATCACCGGGGTGAACACCCGGTGGGTCACGTCGATCAAGCCGTATTTGCCATTCTGTTTCACGACGGAGATGCCATCCTGGTAAACGCCGGGCTGCATCACTTCGCCTCCCTGACCATAGGCTGCCACCGCCACGAAAAGCATGGCCAACGAGAGTAATAGGTGTTTCATATCTGAAGGTTGTATCTGTTTAATACTGAACGAAAATAATGTCAGAAAGTGCCAAAAAGCCGAATCGTTCCCGTCACCATTTCCGCGCAAAATATGCGAGGAGGCATCTCCTCTTACCCGACAAAAGTAGGAATGATTTTCCAATTAACCAATATCTGCTCCAAATTTTTGTCAGCTGCGCGGCCGGCCCGGAAAGATTCCCGGACCGACGGCAAACTATTTGACAATGTTGGGTTTCTGGAGCCCGTAGCCTTTGCGCCGGTCTTCGCCCTTGAGCAGGAACCCGAACAGCACGGCCAGTATCCCCAGGCACAGGAAAATCAGCATCGGCACGGTGTAATCGTAACGCGGCGCCAGCACCCCGTCCACGACTTCAGGCGGCAGCGTCCCCCACCGGTCGAGCGACCAGCCGATCAGCAGTGGGATACCGGCCAGTCCCCAGTTCTGCATCCAGAAGATCAGCGCGTAGGCCGTCCCCAACTCATGTTCGGGAATAATCTTGGCCACGGAGGGCCACATGGCCGAAGGCACCAGCGAGAAGGCCACCCCCAGCACCATCACGAGCACCACGGCGGCACTCCAGTGGTTCAGCCACGGGAGCGAGAACCCGGCGTAAACGAACACCAGCATCAACGCCCCGAGGATCATCATCGAGGCGCCTTTGCCGCGGCGGTCGTAAATACTGCCGAACAGCGGCGTCAGGATCAGCGTCCCCACCGGCAGCAGCGACGGAATCAAACCGGAATATTCGCCCGCCACGCCGAATTTCTGCACGACCAGGTCGACCGCGAACTTGACGAACGGATGGACGGCGGCGTAAAACAGAAGGCACAGCAAAGCCACGTACCAGAACGCCCGGATCTTAAAGATCGAGAAGATGTCGCGGAACCGGAACCGCTCGTCGTCGGCCAGCCCCTCCTGCGCCTTTTCGCTGTCGAGTTTCCTGTCCATGACGATAAAGACCAGAAAGGTGAGGAAACCGAGCAGCAGCAGGATCATCCCGAACAGGATCGGCGTGCTGATGGAGTTGCCGAACGCTTTGGCTATGGGCAGCGGCAGGGCCAGCGCCAGGAAGGTTCCCATGCGCGCGAACGCGAGGTTCATCCCCAGCGCGAAAGCCAGCTCCTTGCCTTTGAACCACCGCACGACGATCTTGTTGGCCGTGATCCCGATAGTCTCATATCCCACGGCGAACAAGGCGTACCCCAGCGACGCGACGAGCACTTGAAGTTTCATGGTCTGCGCTCCGAAGAACCAGAAATCGACCATCCGTCCCGCGTCCATAAATCCGATCGCGTAGTATTTGATGCCGATGCCCACCAGCATCACGGCCACGGAGACGACGCCGGTGAACCGGGCCCCCATTTTGTCGAGCACCATCCCGCCGAAGATGAGCATCAGCAGGAAGATGTTGAACCAGCCGTAACCGCTGTTGAACAGGCCGAAGTCGGTGTTGTCCCAATGGAATATCTCGATCAGGAGCCCCTTGAGCGGCGCCAGCACGTCGGTGAGGAAGTAGCCGCACATCATGGTCAGCGAGACCATCAGCAGCACGATCCACCGGGCGCTGCGCGATTCGGACATCCTGCGTTGTATCTTTTCCACCATCGCCCCGGCCTATTTCCTGAGGAATTTGCGCGGCTTGACCATATTCTCCGGCCGCAGGATGTTGTCCAACTCCTCTTTCGACATCAGCTTCTTTTCCAGAACGAGGTCGTAGATCCCCTTGCCGGTCGTGAGCGCCTCTTTGGCCAGCTCGGTCGAGGTTTCGTAGCCCAGGTAAGGGTTGAGGGCCGTCACCAGCCCGATACTGTGGTACACCATGTCGCGGCACCGCTCCTTGTTGGCCGTGATCCCCAGGATGCACTTCTCGCGCAGCGTATCCATCCCGTTGACCATCATCACGATCGACTCCAGGATGCTGTACACGATGATCGGCTCCATGACGTTCAGTTCCAGCTGCCCCGCCTCGGCCGCCATGGTCACGGTCAGGTCGTTGCCGATCACTTTGTAAGCGATCTGGTTGACCACCTCCGGAATCACCGGGTTCACCTTCCCCGGCATAATCGACGAACCCGGCTGCATCGGCGGCAGGTTGATCTCGTTGAGCCCCGTGCGCGGCCCGGACGAAAGTAAACGCAAGTCGTTGCATATCTTCGACAGCTTCACCGCCATGCGCTTCACCGCCGAGGAGTAGATCACGAAAGCCCCGGTGTCGTTCGTCGCTTCAATCATATTGGTCGCGGCCTGCACGGGCAGCCCGGTGATCTCGCGCAGGTATTTGATACATATCTGGCTGTACTGCGGGTCGGCATTGATCCCCGTCCCGATCGCCGTGGCGCCCATATTGACTTCCAGCAGCAGCTTGGCGTTCTGTTCGAGCCGGTCGATCTCCTCGGCCAGGTTGGCGGCATAGGCGTCGAACTCCTGTCCCAGGGTCATCGGCACGGCATCCTGCAGCTGGGTGCGCCCCATCTTGATCACGTCGGCGAACTCGATCCCTTTGGCCTTGAACGCGTCGATCAACTCCTTCAGGGAGCCGATCAGGTCGTTGGTCTGGAAGATCAGCGCGATCTTCACGGCGGTAGGATAGGCGTCGTTGGTGGACTGCGAGTGGTTCACGTCGTTGTTCGGGTGACAGTACTGGTACTCGCCGCGCTTATGCCCCAGTATCTCCAGCGCCCGGTTGGCGATCACTTCGTTGGCGTTCATGTTCGTGGAAGTCCCCGCTCCCCCCTGCACCATGTCCACGACGAACTGGTCGTCCAGCTTGCCTTGTTCCACTTCGTGGCAGGCCGAGATGATGGCGTCGGCCACTTCGGGCTTGATCTCGCCCAGGTCCCGGTTGGCTTTGGCCGCGGCCTCCTTGACCATGGCCAGCGCTTTGATGAAATAGGGGTACATGCACAGCCTCACACGGCTGATGTGGAAGTTGTCCAGCGCGCGCATGGTCTGCACGCCGAAATAGTACTCCTCGGGGATCTCCATATCGCCGAGCAGGTCATGCTCTTTGCGGGTCTTGCCCGACAGAGGCATTTTGGTAATGTCCATATGATGAATATTTTAAGATTATCCTTTGCAGTATTCCGCCAGCAGGGCCGACATCTGTCCTTGCAGCTCTGCCGCGGCACGGCCGGCCGCTTCGGCGAAATCGCGCCCGTTCGAAGCGTAGATAATGCCGCGCGAGGAGTTGACCAGCAGCCCGCATTTGCGGTTCATCCCGTACCTCGCCACCTCTTCGAGCGAACCGCCCTGCGCTCCCACGCCGGGCACCAGGAGAAAATGGTCGGGCACGATGGCCCGCACGCTGCCGAGCTGCTGCGCCTTGGTGGCTCCGACCACATACATCGTATTGTCTTCGGTTCCCCATCCCATGGAGGTCCGTATCACCTGTTCGTACAGCATACCGCCCCCTTCCAACCGAAGGGTTTCGAAGTCCTGCGCCGAGGCGTTGGAAGTCAGGGCCAACAACACGGCCCATTTCCCGGCATAGGCGTAGAAGGGCTCGGCGGTGTCGCTGCCCATATAGGGCGAGAGGGTCACGGCGTCGAAGTCCATCTCCTGAAAAAACACTTTGGCGTACATCTGCGAGGTGTTGCCGATATCCCCTCGTTTGGCGTCGGCGATAATGAATTGCCAGGGATAGTTTTCCCGCAGGTATTTAACGGTCTTGACCAAAGCGTTCCACCCTTTTGTCCCGGCCGCTTCGTAGAAGGCGAGGTTGGGCTTGTAGCTGACGCAATAAGGGGCGGTGGCGTCGATAACGGCTTTGTTGAACTCGAAAATGGGATCGTCGCTGCCCAACAAATGCTGGGGCACTTTCTTCAAATCGGTGTCGAGGCCGACGCAGAGAAAACTCCGCTTGGCCTGTATCTGCTCGAATAATTGCTGCGATGTCATATTCCTGTTTCTATTTAATCGTTCGTTTTAGTACCTACCCGCATGGAACCGTCCCTTTCTTGAAAGAAAGGGACCCAAAGAACTTTTAGAGCAGCCTGCCGAGGAACTTAGGCTCCGCAGTCACCCGCTTTGGGTTGTGGCAATGGGCCGCTTAACGTTATACAAGCCTTTTGCGGCCCATTGCTCACAGCCCAAAAGAGAGGGTAGTTACAGCCAAAGCATCCCGCAGGGATGCGCTCGAAAGTTTTTTTGGTTCTTTTTGTTCACAAAAAGAACAGTACCCACCAAGGGATAGTAACAAAACGAACGGTTTAATTAAGCAAATATAGATAAAAAAGGGCCCTGCGGGGCCCTTTTCGAAAAATAATTTCAGACAAAATTGTCAGCGTCAGTTCAGCAAGAGCCGGATCAGCCAGCTGCCTGTCACGGCAGCCAGATCGAGCCACAGCATCACCCGCAAAGCCCGCTTGCGGCCGATAAACAACGGCGTGACCGCCAGCGGCAGCAAAGCCGGAAACAGCAGGAAACTCTCCCGGAAGCGCCCCTGCAAAAGCAGCAGCACAGAACGCTGCCCTCCGCAAAAGGGGCAATCAATCCCCAAAAGCTCCCGGTAAGCGCACGGCATCAACCCCGCGCCTTCCGTGAATTTAGTTAATATGTTGAAACAAGCCGCTCATTCCGGCCAGGCCAGCCCCCATACCGACAATAGCCACGAAAACGATTACATATAGAATGTAAAGTCCACCGATGCAAATCCCGATGATCGACATGATCCGGCCGGCATTGAGCATCCCGTAGCCCGAATAGCTGTCCGGCGCCAGCATATAGACCTGCCGTCCCTTATTGCCCAGCACCAGACCGATGATCCCCAGAACAAGCCCCACGAACCAGCAGCTCGTAACGATCGAAAGGATGCCCAGAACCAATGAAGCCACTGCATTCGGAATCGTCGGCTTCGGAGCCGGATAACCTTGCTGGTACTGCGGTTGCGTTTGATACGGTTGCTGCGGTTGATTTGCGTTGTAATTCTCCATAACGGAAAAGTTTTTGTAGTGAATAAAATGCGGATCGTGGAACCGAACTGTATGCCAATTAATTTTCCTCCTGCGCCGCAGCCGCCAGCCGTTCCGCATTCTCGGCGAACTGGAGCTTGTCGATACACTCTTGGATATCCCCGTCCATAAAGGCCGGCAGGTTATACATCGTGTAGCCGATACGGTGGTCCGTCATGCGCCCCTGCGGATAGTTGTAAGTCCGGATCTTCGCGCTGCGGTCGCCCGTCGAGACCATCGTCTTGCGCTTCGATGAGATTTCGTCCAGATATTTCTGGTATTCAAGGTTATAGATACGCGTGCGCAACTCCTCCAACGCCTTGTCGAAATTCTTGAGCTGCGACTTCTGATCCTGGCACTGTACCACGATCCCCGTCGGAATGTGCGTCAGCCGAATCGCCGAGTAGGTCGTGTTGACGCTCTGCCCCCCCGGCCCGCTGGCGCAGAACGTATCTTTGCGGATATCCTCCATTTTCAGGTCGATGTCGAACTCCTCGGCCTCCGGCAGCACCGCCACCGACGCCGCCGACGTATGCACGCGCCCTTGCGTCTCGGTCTGCGGCACCCGCTGCACGCGGTGCACGCCCGATTCGTACTTCAAAGTCCCGTAGACATTCTCGCCCGACACCTTGAGCACCACCTCCTTGTACCCCCCCGACGTTCCCTCGCTCTCGCTGTTGATCTCGGCTTTCCAGCCCTTGCGCTCGAAGAATTTAAGGTACATGCGCAGCAAATCCCCCGCAAAAATGGCCGCTTCGTCGCCGCCCGCCCCGCCCCGGATCTCCATGATGGCGTTCTTGCCGTCCTGCGGGTCGGCGGGGATCAGCATCAGTTTGATCTCCTCTTCGAGCTGTTCGATCTTCGGCTCCAGCTCCTCGATCTCGCCGCGGGCCATCTCGCGCATCTCCTCGTCCTTTTCGTTGGCCAGTATATCTTTGGCTTCCTGGAGGTTGGCCACCGCCGTGCGGTACTTGTCCGCCGCCTCGACAATCGGCCCCAGCTCCTTGTACTCCTTGTTGAGCTGTATATATCGCTTCATGTCGCTCATCACCTCCGGGTCGGTGATCTGGGCGGAGATGGAGGCGTATTTGTCTTTGATACCGTCTAACTTGGCCAGTATGGTATTGTCTGCCATGGGTGTAATGTTCCTTCCGTCAATGTTTAGGTGCAAAGATACGGTTTTTTCGGCTTATTCCGCGGAGGGTATGAAAAAGGCCGCCCCCGTGGGAAAAGGGGCGGCCCGATATGCAATGTCTTTGCGAGCCGCAGGCTCACCGGCCCGCTCCGGCTAATTCCGCCGGGCGAAACCGATATAGTAAAGCAACGTGGCGATCGCCGACAGCGCCGCAACCAGATAAGTCCGCGCCGCCCACATCAGGGCCTCTTTGGCCTGTCCCTGTTGCTGCGAGGTCAGGATATGCTGCCCGTCGAGCCATGCCAGCGCCCGCCGCGAGGCGTCGTATTCCACCGGCAGGGTCACCAGGCTGAATAAGGCCGACACGGCGATCATCGCGATCCCGACCCAGAAGAGCACCAGCGAATTGGAGACCCCGGCCATGATGATACCGCCGATAATGAAGAAGATGGCGAACCGGGACGAGAAGGTGGTCACCGGCACCAACGCCGACCGCATTTTCAGCGGGGCGTACCCCACGGCATGCTGCACCGCGTGGCCGCATTCGTGCGCCGCCACGGCCGCAGCGGCCACCGAGTTGCTGGAATAGACCGCATCGCTCAGGTTCACGGTCTTGTTGGCCGGGTTGAAGTGGTCGGTCAGCTGGCCCGGAGTATGGGTAACGGTCACGTCGGTGATCCCGTTGTCGCGCAACATTTTCTCGGCCACGTCCTTGCCGGTCATATTCCCGGCGAAGGGCACTTTCGAGTATTTGGCGAATACGCTCTGGAGCCGGGCCTGCACGATGAAGCCTGCGATACCGATGATGATGATAAGCAGGAATTCGGGCCCCATGGAGCCGAAAAAGTTCTGGCTGGTCGCTAACAGTGTCATTTTTTATATGGGGTTTTTATGTTAATAAACGTATCGGACGGCGGTTATCGTATCTTGAGGGTCATCAGCGTGATGGCGGCCAGCAGCAGCTGCACGATCCAGAAACGGGTCACGATCTTAACCTCGAAATAGCCTTTTTTCTGGTAGTGGTGGTGCAGCGGGGCCATCAGGAACACGCGGCGCCCCTCGCCGTACTTGTGCCGGGTGTATTTGAACCAGAATACCTGGACGATGACCGAGCAGCTTTCTACAATAAAAATGCCACACAGGATAGGCAGCAGCAATTCCTTGCGTATAAGGAGCGCGAAGGTGGCGATGATCCCCCCGATGGCCAGCGAGCCGGTGTCGCCCATAAAGACCTGTGCCGGATAGGAGTTGTACCATAAGAATCCCAAAAGCGCCCCCACGAACGCGCCGGCGAAGACCAGCAGTTCCCCGGAACCGGGTATGTTCATGATGCTCAGGTAGTCGGCGTAAATGACGTTCCCGGACAGGTAGGCGAGTATCCCCAGCACGACCCCGATTGCGGCCGAAACGCCGGCGGCCAGCCCGTCGAGTCCGTCGGTAAGGTTGGCGCCGTTGGAGACCAGCGTGATGACGAACGTGGCAACAAGTACATAGAATAGCCACCCCAAAGTATCCCCGAACTGCCCTTCGACGGGGATCAGGTCGCGGTAGTTGAGCTCGCTGTTCTTGAAAAAGGGCACGGTCGTGGCGGTCGATTTCTCCGCGGGGGTGAGGTAGATAATTTTCCGCTGGTTCCCAAGATCCAAAGCCTCCACGCGCTCGGCATCGGCGGTGCGGGAGGTGGAGGGTTCGCGCGAGACGATCTGGGGGCTGACCCACATGGTGGTGCCGACCACCAAGCCGAGCGTCACCTGCCCCAGGATCTTGAACCGTCCGTTGAGCCCCTCTTTTTTCTTCCGGAAGACTTTGATGTAGTCGTCGAGAAATCCCAGTAGCCCCAGCCACACGGTGGTGGCGAGCATCAACTGCACGTAGATGTTGGTCAGGTCGGCGAACAGCAGCACGGGCACGAGTATGGCGGCGAGGATAATGAGCCCTCCCATGGTCGGCGTCCCTTTTTTCTGGAGCTGCCCTTCGAGGCCGAGGTTGCGGATCTCTTCGCCGATCTGTTTGCGCTGGAGCAGCCGGATGATGCTTTTACCGAATACCATGCCGATAAGCAGCGAAAAGACGATGGCCATGGCGGAACGGAAGGATATGTAATTGAACATCCCGGCGCCGGGCAGGTCGATGGCGCGGTCCAGGTATTCGGCGATATGGTAGATCATGGGCTGTCTCCGGCAATTTTCCCGCAAAGATAATCAATAACGAACGCTTTTCGTAAACCGATCGTTTATTTTGCACCTTGTTCTTTGTGCTGTATGGAACCGTCCCTTTCTTGAAAGAAAGGGACCCAAAGAACTTTTGAGCCAGCTACGCTACTCCTTAGTCTGCCGAAGTCCTCATTCTTTGGGGCGCGGGAGCGGCGGCCTTGGTTAAGTAAAGGCTTATGGCCGCCGTTCACCGCACCCCAAAAGCTAAGGCTGTGATAGATTTAGGATGCGCAAGCATCCTCGAAAGTTTTTCTGGTTCTCTTTGTTCACAAAGAGAACAGTACCCTCCAACCCAATGAATAAGGGGTACAAATAAACGATGGATTAGGCGAAAGCCCTCGTTACCTCTTCGCGGTCGTCGAAATGGTGGCGCACCCCCGCGATCTCCTGGTACGGCTCGTGACCCTTGCCCGCCACCAGGATAATATCCCCCGGCCGGGCCAGCGCCGCCGCCGTGCGGATCGCCTCGCGCCGGTCCGCAATCGTCAGCGTCCGGGCCAGTTGCTCCGTATCCAGCCCCGCCCGCATCTCGTCCAGGATCGCCTGCGGTTCCTCGAACCGCGGATTATCCGACGTCAGGATCACCCGCGCCGACCCGGCCGCCGCCACACGCGCCATCACCGGCCGTTTCGTCACGTCCCGATTCCCGCCGCAGCCTACCACCGTGATTAGCTGCGAATCCTTTTTCCGCAACTCGTTGACCGTGTCGATCACATTCTGCAAAGCATCCGGCGTATGCGCGTAGTCCACGATCGCCAAACGCCCGTCCGCCGCCCGGATCTGCTCGAAACGGCCGCTTACCGGCCGCAGCGTGCTCATGATCCGCAGCACCTCCGCCGAGTCCTGCCCCAGCTCCATCGCCGCCCCATAAATCGCGGTGAGATTGTATGCGTTGAACCGCCCGATGAACTGCACCCACAACTCCTGCCGGTTCATCTCGATCTCCATGCCGTCCAGGTGCTCCTCCACGATCCGCCCGTGGTAATCCGCCACGTTACGCAGCGAATAAGTCGCTTTCCGTTTGACCGCCGAGTTCTGGAGCATCACCTCCCCGTTCTTGTCGTCGATATTGGTCAACGTGAAAGCCTCCTTCGGCAGGTAAGTGAAAAAAGCCTGCTTCGCCTTGATATACTCCGCGAAAGTCTTGTGGTAGTCGAGGTGGTCGTGCGTGATATTTGTAAAAATACCCCCCGCGAACCTCAACCCCTTGATCCGCTCCTGCACGATGCTGTGCGAGCTGACCTCCATAAAACAGTAGTCGCACCCCGCCTCGATCATCTCCGCCATCAGCCGGTTGAGCGTCAGCGGGTCGGGCGTCGTGTGGGTCGATTCGATCCGTTCGTCCCCCACCCGGTAAACCACCGTCGAGATCAGGCCGCACTTATGCCCCAAGGCCGTAAACAGGTCGTACAATAAAGTCGCCACGGTGGTTTTTCCGTTGGTTCCGGTCACCCCCACTAAGCGGAGCTTTTCGCTCGGATGGCCGTAATAGGCCGCCGCCAACCGGGCCAATGCCTCGGCGCTGTTCTCGACCAGCACATAGCTCACCTCAGGTTCCAGATCTCCCTCCGGCAGCGTTTCGCACACAATGGCCGAAGCCCCCTGCGCCACCGCATCGGCGATGTAGGCGTGCCCGTCCACCTGCGTGCCCCGCACGGCCACGAACAGGTCTCCTTTTTCCACCTTGCGCGAATTGAACTGGATGCACCGTATGCCCGGCCGCTGAGGCCCGGTGATCCTGGCGCCGGGCAGCTCGTTGAAGATATGTACCATAATGTATGAATTGCTAAAATCGTACTTTTAAAATGTAAGCGATACGCAGTATCGCCCGCCCGGCGTGGGCACACGCCCCCGCGCGGGAGCGCAGTTTCCTCCAACCCACAGACTGGTTCAGAAAGGCGCCCGCCCGCTTTAAAGGCAAGAATGGAAATTTCGCGTTTACGCGGAATTTGCAGAATTGCCGCGGGCGCCCAAATAATAACCCTATGGTTATTGGGTGCCCCGGAACCGATGGCGGCCCGCCTGCTGACGCGTGAACCGGATAATTAATTGTACGCTTATTTACGTCCCAAAGTAATCAAAATTTCGGTTCCCTGTTCGAACGGCGCACCCGCTTCGAGCGACTGCGCGAGCACCACACCCATTCCCGTGAACTTCGGCCTGAGCCCGACACTCTCCGAAAGCTCCAACGCCTCGCTGAGCGTCAGTCCCCGCAAATCCGGCACCCCCGCCGTCATCGGCATCGGCGCCGGAACGACCACCCGACCCCCGCTGTCGATCGCCGCAATCCCCTCGTAAGGCAACCTCGGCGCACCCGCCACATTCAACTCCTTCATCAGCTCGCCCAGCTGCGCCGACGGCCCCGGCAACGCCCTGAGCGCCGGGTCGAACGCCTGAGCGCGCGGCACCACCCGGTTCGTGAGGTTGTAATTCATGGCATAGACCCGGTCGGCCACCGTCTTGAACAGCGGGCCCGCCAGCGACACCCCGTAATAGGGCTTCTTGGAACCCTCCGGATGGTAAGTTTTCAGCGCCACGATAATGGAATATTTCGGTTTGTCCGCCGGCAGGTAACCCACCATCGAGCCGAGATAGTGCCGCCCGCCGGTGCTGCTGCGGTAACCGTGGCGGCCGATAGCCACCTGCGCCGTGCCCGTCTTGGCCGCGATCCGGTACTTCGGGTTCTGGAGCATCTTGCC
The DNA here is from genome assembly GCA_947627885.1 of uncultured Rikenella sp. Lineage (GTDB taxonomy): Bacteria > Bacteroidota > Bacteroidia > Bacteroidales > Rikenellaceae > Rikenella. Next base: position 7,772 of record CANQXP010000042.1, on the reverse strand, counting down.
CGTCCCGTTGACAACCACCCCTTCCAAAGCCCGCTGCACGTTCCGAAGGGTAGCCTGCGAACAGACGGCCCGGTTGAGCGTGTCGGTCGGGAAGCTCCGCACCGTTTTATCGTACTGCCGGAGCTCGCGCACGAACATCGGCTTGACCATCACCCCGCCGTTGGCCACGGCATTATAGAGGGCCAGGGTATGGATCGGCGCCACGCGCACAGCGTAACCGTAGGACATCATGGTCAGAGTCGTGCCGTCCCAGCCGTTCTTCATGCCCGGATGCTTGACCAGCGGCCGCGCCTCCCCGGCCAACTGGAGATCGAGCGGCTTGTGTATCCCCAGTTTGTTGATGGCATTGACGAACTTGGCCGGCTGGCCGGCATAGGCCCGGTTCACCGCCTTGGCCATCCCGATATTGGACGATTTTTCGAACACCTGCTGCAAAGTCAGCCCCCCGAAGCCCCCCGCATGCGAGTCCACGACTTTGACCGGCCCGATCTGCACCACGCCGCTCTCCGTGTCGATAAAGGTGGAGAGCGGCATGCGGGCGTCGTCCAGCAAGGCGATCAGCCCCGCCAGCTTGAACGTGGAGCCGGGCTCCATGCTCATCCCGATGGCATAGTTGTAATCCTCGACCAGCGTCCCGTCCGAACGGCGGGTAACATTCGACAGGGCCTTGATGTCGCCCGTGGCCACCTCCATCACCGCCACGCAGCCCCAGTCGGCCTCAGCCTCGACGATCCACTCCCGCAGGGCGCTCTGCACCATGTCCTGCATCTCGATATTAAGGGTGGTCACCACGTCGTAGCCGTCCACCGGGTCGATGTTTCGGTCGCTGGCGATCGGCGTCCAGAAGTTTCCCGATATTTTCTGCTTGAGCGTCTGCCCCGGCTGCCCTTTGAGGTAGTCGTCGAAGCCCCCTTCGATCCCCAGCTTCACGCCCGACTGATTCACGAAGCCGAGCGTGCGCCGGGCCAGCTCGCCGTGCGGATTGACCCGTCGGTTGTTCTCGATGGCGAGAAAACCGCCCCGGTTCGGCCCAAGCCGGAAAAGCGGGAATGTACGGATGAGCTGCAATTCGAGGAAATTGACTTTGCGCCGCGTGACCAGGTGGTACCGTTTTTTTTCGGTATGGGCCTTGACCAGCTCGGCTTTGTATTCCGCGGCGTTCTTGTCTTTGAAAAAATGAGCCAGGCAGAGGCTCAGCGAATCGACGTTGGCATTGAACAGCTCCGGGGTCAGGCCGCCCGCGGCCATGTCCATGCGCAGCTCGTAATAGGGGATCGAGGTGGCCAACAGCCGTCCGTCGTCGGAATAGATGTTGCCCCGCGCCCCTTCGATCACCTCGGTGCGGTAGCTGTATTTGTCCGACAGATCGCGCAGGGCTTTCCCCTCGCTGCCCACCTGAAGCCAGACGACGCGCCCCAGCACGGCCAGCCCCAGCAGCAGGAACAGCACGTACAATACCTTGACCCGCCGCAGGATCGCCTCCTTGATGGGGCTTCGCTGCGGCTTGCCGGGCGTGCCGGCGGACGGGATGGGCGGTGGCGGCGTCTGGGCCATGGATAAAGTCTAATCTTCGATAATATGGGGCGGCGTTCCGTCCTGCACCAGCGGAATGCCGCGCTCTTCGAGCAGCCGCTCGATCTCGCTCTGGCGGGTGAGGGTCATCCGCACGGCCGAAGAGGTGACCGCCTCGGTCTTGAGCTGTTTGAGCTCGTCCGAGATGCGGTCCAGTTCGCCGTGCTTGTGCTGGATATGGAATCCGTTGGCGATATAGAGCAGCATCAGGAAAACGATGTAAACCAGCACCGGCAGCCGCCGCGTGAACTCGTCGTGCGACAGCACGCTGCCGGTGAAGAACTGCCCGATGCGGATCCCCCCTTTTTTACGCCGGGGCCGCCCTTCCTCGGCCGAATCCGGTTCCTCGCCGCCCGGTATCTCTTCCGGGCTGACCGGCGCATCCGGCTCTCGCCAGTCCTCCGGAGCGGCATCTTCGTCAGGCACGGCAACGGCGGGCGGGGTCTCCTCCGCCAACGGCATCCCAGCCCACCGATCGTCCTTATGTCGCTTCCTGAACCACATTTTTATCTGAGTTGTTGTGCAAACGGGCTGAAGCCTGCGTGGCACGCTTTACGGGCTTGCGCCGGGGGAGGCTGCGGCCCGGCATCGGCTATTTTACTCGAATAATTTTTCCGCCCCCCGCAGTTTCGCGCTCCGTGCCCGCGGGTTCCGCTCAATCTCTTCCTCCGTCGGTAAAATGACCTTGCCCACCGCCCGAAGCGGTGCGGAAGCCCGGCCGAAAAAGTCCTTTTCGACCTTCCCGTCCGGCGTGCCGCTGCGGATGAAATTCTTGGTCAGCCGATCTTCCAGCGAATGGTAGGTAATCACGCTCAGCCTGCCGCCCGAAGCCAGCAGCCGGATCGCCTGCGCAAGCATCATCTCCAGCGCCTGCATCTCGCCGTTCACCTCGATCCGCAGAGCCTGAAACAGCTTGGCCCGAAACTTCGACTCCGCCCCCCTCGGCGTCACGCTTTCGGTGGCCTGCAATAAGTCCTGAATGGTAACGATCGGCCCGGTTTCGGGGCGGTGCCGGATAACGGCGTTCGCCACCCGGAAACACTTGTCCAGCTCGCCGTAACGTCCGAAAAGGGTCGCCAGCTGCTCCGCCTCGTAAGTATTCACCACGTCCGCCGCCGTCCGCGACCCGCCGTTCCGGTTCATCCGCATGTCCAGCGGCCCGTCGAAACGGAACGAAAAACCCCGCTCGGCCGTATCGAAATGGTGCGACGAAACGCCGAGGTCGGCCAATATGCCGTCCACCTGTCCGAACCCCGCCGCCCGCACGCAGCCGCGCAGGAACCGGAAATTATTGTGCACCAGCGTGAGCCGTTTATCGTCCGGCGCGTTGGCCAACGCATCGGTATCCTGGTCGAACGCGACGAGCCGCCCTTTTTTGCCGAGCCGGGCGAGTATCTCCCGCGAATGGCCGCCGCCCCCGAAAGTGACGTCCACATAGACGCCGTCCGGACGGATATTCAGCATATCGACGCTCTCGCGCAGCAGGACGGGATCATGGTATTCGGACATAATCGAAAAACGGGCCGTAAAGGGTTAAAATTGGGGTAAAGTTACATTTTTTTTACATTTGCGGCACATATGGAGACCATAGACATAGGCCGCCTGCTGCGCAACAAGAATCCTCGGTTGGCGAAGTGGATACCCCGCTTCGTGATCCGGTGGGTCGAGCGGCTGGTGCGGCTCGGGAAGATAAACTACGTGCTGGCCAATTTCGGCGACCAGCCGCCGATGGAGTTCATCCGTTCGACGCTGGACTATATCGGCGTGACCTACACGGTCCACGGCACGGAAAACATCCCGCAGGGGCGGCGGGTGATCTTCGCCTCGAACCATCCGCTGGGAGGGCTGGACGGCCTGATGCTGGCCGAGGCGGTGAACCCGCATGTGCCGTCGGTGAAGCTGATCGTCAACGACCTGCTGATGAACCTCGAACCGCTGGCGCCGATCTTCGTGCCGGTCAATAAGTACGGCTCGCAGAGCGTGGACTACGCGCGGCGGCTGGTGGAGATGTACGAGAGCGACACGGCGGTCATCACCTTTCCGGCGGGCCTCTGCTCGCGGCTGATCCACGGGCAGATCACCGACCCCCCTTGGCGCAGGAACTTCGTCCAGAAAGCCTGGGAGAGCGGGCGGCTGGTGGTGCCGGTCTATATCGAGGGGCGCAACTCGATGTTTTTCTACCGGTTCGAACGGCTGCGCAAGGCGCTGGGGATCAAGCTCAACCTCGGCACCGTGCTGCTGCCCAAGGAGATGTTCGACCAGAAAGGCAAACACCTCGACATCTATATCGGTGAGCCGGTGGAGCTGACGCAGGAGCATACGATCCGCGAGTGGGTCGACATAATCCGGCGGAAAGCTTACGCGCTGAAACCGTAAATATACTTGGTGCGGAAATATGATGCGGTGGATGGACAGAATCGTTGCCCATCCACCGCATCATTATTGCCATAGGTTCCTATCTATCTGAAAAGAAGGCCCGCTCCACAGGGAACCACTGAATCAAAATGGCAAATAAATGTTTGATATTGACAATCTTCGCCCGTGGGCAAAAAAAGGGAGACATCCCGCCGGGCCGCCCCCGCACAATAAAAATTTCACGGAACGCGATTTATCATTACTTTTGTCCTTCTATTCAGATAACGGACAGCCAGATACGAAAATATGACGATGGAACCGATCATCGAGCCGGTCGACCGCGAACTGCTCGAAGCCGAGCTTACCCCGGAGCGCATATGGCGCAAGACCAATAAGGGCGGCAACGTACTCTACACCCTGACCGCCGCCGAATGTCCCAACGTGATGCGGGAGATCGGGCGACTGCGCGAGGTCTCGTTCCGCGACGGGGGCGGGGGCACCGGCAAGAGCATCGACATCGACGAGTTGGACACGGTCGGGGGAGGGTACACCCAGCTGGTCGTCTGGGATCCGGCGGCCCGCGAGATCATGGGCGGCTACCGTTATATCATTCCGCGCTCCACGCATCCGGAATACCTCTCCACGGAACATTATTTCGAGTTCAGCGACACGTTCCGCGAAAAATACCTGCCTTACACGCTGGAGCTGGGCCGCTCTTTCGTGCAACCCAAATACCAGTCGCGCAACAACCCCAAAAGCCTTTTCGCGCTGGACAACCTCTGGGACGGGCTGGGGGCCATCGTGGTGCGCAATCCCGACGTGAAGTACTGCTTCGGCAAGGTGACCATGTACGGGGATTATAACCGTAACGCGCGGAATATGTTACTCTATTTCCTGAAAAAGCACTTCCCCGACCGCGAGAACCTGATCCGCTCGCGTTACCCGGTGCACCTGGACATCGACGAAGCCAAGATGGAGGCCCTGTTCGTGGGGAAGGACTATGCCGAGGACTACCGCATCCTTTCGCGCAACATCCGCGACTTCGAGGAGACCATCCCGCCGCTGATCAACGCCTATATGAGCCTCTCGCCGACCATGAAGGTGTTCGACACGGCGCTGAACCCCGACTTCGGGAACGTCGAGGAGACGGGTATCCTGATCACCCTCAGCGAACTGTATGTCCAGAAGGTGGAACGCCACCTCTCCAACATCGAGTAGCCCCTCCTTTTCCCGGCGGCGCGGTATGTTCGCTTTCCTGAAACGCATCGGCCTCGACCCGTTCGTCCTGAGCCTTTTCGCTGCCATTTTCCTGGCGTGGCTGGCCCCGTCGTGGGGCGCCGCGTACGAAAGCTGGTCGCCGGCCGAGGCGGCCGGATGGGGCGTCGGCGTGATCTTCTTTTTCTACGGGCTGAAACTCAACGGCGGCAAACTGCGGTCGGGGCTGCGGAATATCCGGCTGCACGCCTTGGTGCAGCTGACCACTTTCGTCCTCTTCCCTCTGCTGGCGCTGGCCGTGATGGCCTGCGCGGACATCCGGGCGCATGAATACCTGTGGCTCGGCATCTTCTTCATGGCCACGCTCCCCTCGACGGTATCTTCGTCTGTCGTGATGGTCTCGATGGCCGGGGGCAACGTCCCGGCGGCCATCTTTAACGCTTCGGTCTCCAGCCTGATCGGGGTCTTCGCTACACCGCTCTGGATGTCGCTCTTCCTGGCTGCCGGGCAGGGGACCGGTTCGCTTGGCGATGTGATCCTCAGCCTCGTTTTCCAGGTGCTCGTCCCGGTTTCGGCCGGAATGCTGCTCCACCGCTGGTGGGGCGGCTTCGCCGAGCGGCACCGCAGGTGGCTCGACCTGTTTGACCAGACGGTCATCATCGCCATCGTTTACACCTCGTTCTGCGAATCCTTCGAAATGCACATGTTCGACACGGTGTCATGGCCGCTGCTGGGGGCGCTGACCGCCGGGATGGCCGCGCTGTTTTTCGCCGTGTACGGCATCGTATGGCTCGTCGGCCGCCGGATGGGATTCGACCGCGGAGACCGCATCGTGGCCCTGTTCTGCGGCTCGAAGAAATCGCTGGTGCACGGCACGGTGATGTCCAGGGTGCTGGTGGCCGACCACACGCTCACGGGGATACTCCTGCTGCCCATTATGATCTACCACGCCATGCAACTGGTGGTGGTAGGAATTATCGCCCGGTGCATGTCCGCGGAAAAATAGTACCTTTGTCGGCGAATATGTATCAGGCGACCATCACCAACGACGAAATCAACGAGATGCCCGTGGGACACTTCCCCGGGCGCGTGCTCGTCGTGGACAGCGAGGAGACCATGCGCGAGGCCGAGGCCCTGCTGCAAGGCGAGACCCTCGTGGGGTACGACACCGAGACCCGCCCGTCGTTCCAGAAAGGAACCAAATACGGCATGGCGCTGGTGCAGATCTCCACAGCGGACGTCGCCCTCCTTTTCCGAGTCAAGCTGTCCCCACTCTCCGAGGCGATACGGGCCATGCTCTCTTCTCCGGACGTGATCAAGGTCGGCGCGGCCATCCGCGATGACATCCGGGGGATGCACAAAGTGGCCGAGTTCAGGCCGGCGGGGTTCGTGGACTTGCAGTCCGTGGTCAAACGCTGGGGGATCGAGGAGCTGAGCGTCAAGAAGATGGCTGCCATCGTACTGGGGATCAAGGTTTCCAAAGCTCAGCGGCTGACCAACTGGGAGGCGGTGCGGCTCACCGAGCCGCAGCAGGATTACGCGGCGATGGACGCGTGGGTCTGCCGCGAAATATACTTACGCCTGCGGGCGGACAATACGGACTTGATGGACGAAGCCGTGAAAGCGTTGCTGCGGCAGCAGGCCGAGGGCGAAATACCGGCCAAACAGAAAACGGCGGGCAGGCGGCCCAAACGCAGCGGCGCTTCGCGACGCTACCGCCGCCGCAAACCGGCAGCCGGGACGGATACCGACCCGGCCGGCCGAATCTCTATTTACGACGAATCGAATGGTAAGACTGACACTTCGGCGCGGTAAGGAGGAATCCCTGCTCCGCCGCCACCCGTGGATATTCTCCGGCGCCATCTACGGCACCGACGGCGAGCCCGAGGAGGGCGACGTGGTCGATGTCTACACGGCGGAAGGGGCATTTATCGCCCGCGGGCACTGCGGCATCGGCTCGATCGCCGTGCGGGTGCTCACTTTCGAGGAGGCGCAGCCGATCGACGCCTCTTTCTGGGTCGACCGCATCCGGGAAGCATACGATGTGCGGAAGGCATTGGGCCTGACCGACTCTGCCGAGACGACCTGTTACCGGCTGGTGCACGGCGAGGGGGACAGCCTGCCGGGGCTCGTGATCGACATTTACGGCACCACGGCGGTGATGCAGGCCCATTCGGTGGGCATGTACCTGGTGCGGGACGAGATCGCGGAAGCCTTAAAATCGGTCTATGGCCCCGACAAACTCACAGCTGTTTATGACAAAAGCGCGGGAACCATTCCGCCCAAGAGCGGGATCGAGGCCGTGGACGGTTACTTGTGGCGCGCCGATCCGGCCGCACCGGCGGAGGAGATCGTTCTGGAAGGGGGCAACCGCTTCCGGGCCAACTGGGAAGACGGGCAGAAAACGGGCTTCTTTATCGACCAGCGCGACAACCGGGCGTTGGTGGCTAAATACTCGCGGGGGCGGCGGGTGCTGAACACCTTCTGCTACACGGGGGGCTTTTCGGTCTACGCCTTGCAGGGCGGGGCGACGGCGGTGGACTCGGTGGACAGTTCGGAAAAGGCGATCCGCCTGTGCGCTGAAAATATCGCTTTGGCCGATCCGGCGGTGCCGCATCGGGAAATTGCGG
>CANQXP010000041.1 GCA_947627885.1 uncultured Rikenella sp. | reverse complement strand
CCCGGCAGCGCCTCGTGCGGCAGAAAAAGTGGGCCACGCTGGTGTTCCATTACGCCTTTGCCGTGATCCTGCTCGGCGCCTTCGTGACCCACCTGACCGGGCGCGAAGGGATCATGCACATCCGCGAAGGGGAGAGCTCCGACGCCTTGCTCGACCCCTCCAATCCTGTCGAAACCCTCGAAACATTGCCCTTTAGTGTCGAACTGAAAGACTTCCGGCTCGTTCGTTACCCCGGTTCTCACAGCCCCTCGTCATTCGAGAGCGACGTGGTCGTGAAGCGGCCGGGGAAACCCGACAGGCACGAGAATATCTATATGAACAACGTCCTGCACGTCGGGGCATACCGGCTCTACCAGTCGAGCTACGATCCCGACGAAGGGGGCACCGTGCTCTCGGTGAACCGCGACCGCATGGGGACGCTCATCACCTATTTCGGCTATATCCTGCTGATGGGCGGCATGATCCTTTCGCTGTTCCACAAGAACTCCCGGTTCCGCACCTTGGGACGGATGCTGGGGCGCAAGTCGGTGACGGCGGCCGTGTTGGCGGCGCTGTGGATCGGCGGCCTGCAAAGCGCGGCGGCGCAGCAGAAAGTCGATACCCTGACCCTCTCGCAGCTGGAGGAGAACGCCCGGCGGCAGATGGAGCAGATCGAACGGGAACATGCGCAGGAGGCCATGCGCGAAGCCATAGCCGAACGCGAAGCGGCGGGCGAAGCGGTGCAGATGCCCCGGTCCGCCGATGTGGAGCCGCAGCGGCGGCGTAGCGTGGACCGTCGGCGCGAAAAGAAGATGGCCTCGGTTTACGCCGCCGAGACGGCGGTCAGCCCCGAAACGGCCAAAGCTTTCGGGCGGTTGATGGTGCAGAGCGGACAGGGGCGCATCGAGCCGGTGGACACCTACGCGGCGAAACTGCTGCGGAAGATCTACCGGGGCGACAAGTACGAGGGGCTGAACCCCGACCAGGTGCTGCTTGGGATCATCACCCAGCCTCAGATATGGAGCCGCATCCCGATGATCGACGTGGGCAGCGAGGCGCTGCTCCGCAAGACCGGCATCGACGATCGGCAGGTAGGGGAGGGGTACCTCGCCTTTATCGACGTGCTCGACGACGAGGGGAACTACATCTTCGCCGACGAAGTGGAGGCAGTCTACGCCAAACCCGTGCGCGAGCGGAACAAATATGACAAAGAGCTGCTCAAGCTGGACGAGAAGGTCAATATTATCAACGCCCTGTTCGCCGGCCAGATGCTGGCCATCTTTCCGCACGACGGGACACTGGACAACAACGACGCGTGGTACTCGCCGGGCGATGACATGAGCGCGTTCCGGGGGCAGGACTCGATGTTCGTCACCAAGATATTCCCGTGGTTCGCCACCGAATCCATGAAATCGGTCGAGTCGGGCGACTGGAGCGTGCCGCAGGAGATCGCCGGGATGATCGCCACCTACCAGAACGCCAAGGCGAAAGCCTTCCATATCGACCAGAAGCGGATCGAGGCCGAGATGCTCTACAACCGGCTGAACCTGTTCAAGTGGGCCGGGTTCTTCTATATGGGCTTCGGCCTGCTCCTGATCCTGGCCCTGATCTTCAGGCTCGTCAATCCGTCGAAAGGGTGGCGCGTCATAGTGGGGGTGCTGACCGGGATCATCGTCGTCATTTTCCTCGGCCAGACCTTCGGTGTCGGGCTGCGGTGGTATATTTCGGGGCGGCCTCCCGTGTCGAACGCCTACGAGTCCATGATTTTCGTGGCATGGGCCACCGCCGTCGCGGGGCTGGCATTCGGCTGGCGGTCGCGGATGACCATGGCGTTGGCCGCGTTCCTGTCGGGCGTGCTGATGTTCGTATCGACGCTTAACTGGATGGATCCCGAAATCACGCCTTTGGTTCCGGTGCTCAAATCGCCGTGGCTGTTGGTTCACGTGGCGGCTATTACGGGAAGCTACGGATTTTTCGGGATCGGGTTCCTGCTGGGGCTGATCTCGCTGCTGATTATGGCGTGCAAAACGAAGAAAAATGCCGGGCGGCTCGACGGTCAGATCCGCGAGATGACTATCATAAATGAAATGGCATTGACCGTGGGGCTTGTGCTGCTCACCGCCGGGACGTTCCTCGGCGCCGTTTGGGCCAACGAGTCGTGGGGCCGCTACTGGGGCTGGGATCCGAAGGAGACGTGGGCGCTGATCACCATGATCGTCTACGCCTTCATCATCCACGCCCGGTTCGTGCCGGCCATCAAGCGCGGCGGGGACTATCTGTTCGACCTGATGACGGTGATCGGGCTGGGGGCTGTGCTGATGACTTTTTTCGGGGTGAACTACTACCTGAGCGGCATGCACTCCTACGGGGCCGACTCAGCGCCGCCCGCGCTATATGCTATTTGGGTGGTCTACGGGGTGGCGACTGTGATCGCCGTGCTGGCGTGGCGCAAGCGGCAGCTTCGATAAACGTACGATTAAATAGCACGTTTTGTACGTCCCGCAGCCAGCGGAGGGTGCCGCGGGCACACCGTTAGGGCTGTAACTACCTTATTGCAGCCCTTCGCCTTAGGCGAAGTAAACTCCCGGATCGAGTGCCGAGCGGCACCTGCGGGCTGACCGCTGACGCGAAAACTTAATCTTAACCGTACGGTTTTCTCGCCGGTCGCAGCCTGCGCGGCCGTTGGCCGTTTTATTGGCCTGCCGACCGAGATATGCTATGCCTTATTACGGGCCTCCGCTGGGGGAGGCTGCGGCCCGCACGGCTCGCTGCGCTCGCCGACTGGAATCAATATATCCTCGTCATTAACCGTACGGCTTACCGCAAATATGTCCGGTTCTGTGTATCTTTCGATACCGGAACCGTTTTTTGCACCTTTGACATCCGAAATCCCGGTTCGTTGCGTCTTATGTACAGAAAGGCAAATAATAACACAGAATACCATGAAAAGAACAATCCTATGCGCCCTGGTCAGTCTGGGGACGATCTTCGGAAGCACATCCGCCCTGCTGGCAGGCAATCCGGCCGATGCTATCCCTGTGCCCGTACAGGGCGACACCGCCGCTTCGGCGCCGCCGGCCGACACGCTGACAGTACTTGCCGTGCCGGCGCCGTCCGTAGCCGAAGCCAAAACCGACAGCCTGCTCCAACTCCTCGACCAGCGACTCGCCGATCTGGAACAGAGCGTGACGCAAGTGCGTAACATGTCTTATTCCCGTTCCGGTTTCAATCTGGATGGCGATCACATTGCCGGCATACTGATCGTAGCGCTGATCGCCGCCGCCATCGTGGGCGTCGTTTTCCTCTGCCAGAAATATTATTACCGCAGGCGGGAAAAAGAGTATGAACTCCAGCGGTTCCGGATCGAACGCGGCGAACAGCTGCCCGTAACGGCCAAAGGCGAGCTGCCAGTGACCGTTTTCATTCGGAGATTGCTGGTGGTCGGGATCATCGGTTTCGTGATACTGGCGTGGGTCGGAGTCGTCAACCTGGGCTATATGCGGTTCTTCTCGTCGATATTGCTGTGGGCATTGATCGCCGGGGTAGGGTATGCAGTCGTTTACTTGTTCCGCCTGTACGTGCAGCGCCGTGACGAGAACCGATAAATACAGCCTCGTCGGGGATCTGTTGCTGGTGCGGAGGGTGAAAGCCTCGGGTGACCGCGCCGCATTCGGGAGACTGGTCGAACGGTACCAGTCTCCCCTGCGGCGCTACCTGACTCACCTGACCGCGGGCGACCGGTTCCGGGCCGACGACCTGGCGCAGGAGACCTTTCTGAAGGCCTTCACCTCCATCCGCCAGTTTTCGGGCCTGGGATCGTTCCGTGCGTGGTTGTTCCGTATCGCTTACCGTACCTTTCTGGACAGCTGCCGGTCGGCCAAGCTGACTCAGGAGCTTGACCAGGTGACCGGAGAATGCGAAATGTCGTCCGAAATCACTATCTTGCAGAGCGCGTTGGCCTGTCTGGACGACACCGAGCGCAACGTGATCCTGCTCTCGGCCGTCGAACAGCTTTCGCACAGCCAGATAGCCCACGTGGCCGATATGCCGTTAGGAACGGTCAAGAGCGTGGTGGCGCGGGCGAAAACCAAACTGAGGGATTACCTGAAAAACGAAGAGCTATGAAAAGAAGAGAGATACAAAACGATCCGCTGGAGCGGCTGTTCGTCCGGGTGAGGGAAGAGCGCGTGCCGGACGATGGTTTTACGCAGCGCGTTGTCGGCCGGATCGTGATCCCGCCGTCGCGGAACTCCTACCGCGTCCCGACTTTGGCCACGGCTTTCGCCTCCGTGCTCGTGATCGTCTGGATGGCCTTCTCCGGATTCAGCGTCGCCGACTTCACCGCCCGGCTGTCCCAGGAACAGTCCGGCGGAATACGGCTGGTTCCTCAATCGTGGACCATCCCGAACACCCATACGGAAGATACTAACACCCCTGAACATGCAGATAATTAAAGTTTTGCTGACCGGAGCCGCCCTTATGGCGGCGGCTCCCGCTTTTTCACAGGGTTCCGGAACCATCGTCACCGGACAAGTGGTCAACCGTTCGGCCGGGGATCCGGAGGTGGTGACATGGAACCTCTGCGATCCGATCGTCAATGACCGCATGGGGGCTCGGCTGGCGGAGGATGGGACATTCCGGTTCGAGACCGACGGGATCACCCGGTTCCATAATGCCACCCTCAACTGCGGCAAATTCATCAACTTTTTCATCGCCCCCGGCGATTCCGTCCACCTGACCATCGACGCCGCCAAACTCCGGGACGGAGCAGCGGACGCCGTCCGTTTCGGCGGTGCCCATGCCGTCGGTAACGCCCAGTTGTACGCCATACTGGACTATCTGTACGAACGCCTTTACAGCTATCCGGAGCCCCTGGACATCACCGCGGCCCCGGAAGCCGTCATTGCGCAGATCCGAGAGCGTACCGGGCAGGCTTCCGACTCGCTGGAGGTTTATAAGCGGTGCAAGGGGATCGTCCTGAACGAAGCCGTACAGGACTTTGTGCGGCGGGATATGATATTCATGCTGGCCAACCAGCTGCTGGACTACCACAGGGACGATCCGTCGGCGCGGCTGGAATTGTTCCGCGATCCGTTGTTCGGGATCAGCGATACCGCCAATTTCAGCACCATGATGTTCCCCTACCACCTGAGAGCTTACATGCAGACGAAAATTTCCGCCGATACGGCCGTTATTGCGGCCGGGCAGCGCGGCGATTTTGTTGCCGCGGCACGGGGTGGTGTCCGTATTTTGCTCGACGAGCCGGCGACGATCAGCCGGGATGTGATGCTATGGCAGTATCTGTCGCAGATCCTCGAATATTTCCCTGCTTTGTGCGACTCCGTGCCCGAGGCGAAATCGGCGTTCCTCGATCCTGCTTTGGGAGAACGGCTCGAAGCGTTGGGACGTAAAATGTCCGGCGCTCCCATGTTCTCCGACACCCCGGTCAAAGGTGTCGCCTATCTGAATGCAGACGGCACGGTGGAGGCGGTGCCCGAAGGGGATATGTTCGCTTACCTGGCGGCAAAGTATCCGGGAAAAGTGCTCTATATCGACATATACGCGACGTGGTGCGGGCCGTGCCGGACGGAGATGAAGGAGGCTCCGGCTCTGCACAAGGTGATGCACGGCAGGGATGTGGTGTTCGTGAACCTTTGTCTGGGATCGGACAAGGACGCATGGCTCAAAACGGTGGCGCAGATGGATCTGCAAGGGGAGAATTACTGGTTCGACGCGGACGCCACGCAGTTGTTCCTCGGGGCTTACAACTTGTCGGGTTATCCGACCTATATTCTGGTCGGCAAGGATGGCCGGATCGCGACGATGAAGGCGGAGCGCCCGTCCACCCTGACGCAGGTGTCCCGACAGATCGACGGGCTTCTGGCAGAATAGCTCTTCTCCCGGAAATATGAAAAAAATAGTCTTTCTGTTCATTATCCTGTTCGGTTTCGTGCGGGTCGTGGGGCAGGAACGTATCGTTACGACGACCGACAGCGTGCGGCTATATGTGAAAATCAAAGGGAACGGGCCGTACCTGCTTTATCTGCATGGCGGCCCCGGGTCGGGATCGTATTGGCTCGAAAAATTCTCCGGGGAATTTTTCGAGCGGCATTTCACCATGGTCTACCTGGATCAGCGGGGGGTAGGGCGCTCTTCATCGCCTGCGGACGGCAACTATTCGATGGACCGGATGACAGCCGACTTCGAGCAAGTGCGCCGGGAGTTGCATATCGACCGGTGGCTTACGCTGGGACACTCGTTCGGCGGCATTCTGCAAATGGGATATATCGAACGCTGTCCTGAGTCGGTCGAAGGGATGATCATGCTGAACAATACGCTGTCCCTGAATGACAGCTTCGAAAACGGATGGCTGAAAAAAACGGAGGAGTTGCTGCAAAACGAAGACTGCGCGTTCCTGCATGACGATTCGCTTTCCGGCATGGAGAAACTGGCTATTGCGGCAGGACGGCTCCAAGAGAAAAATATCGGTTGGCGAATTTTCTATGCCTCCCCGGAAAGCGAGGTACGGATGAACCGGTCGTTCTCAGAACTGGCGCATTTCAACCATGATTTTTCCGGGAATTTCGCCCGCTTTCCCGAATACTTTCGGGACTACCGGCCCGCCACATCCGGGATCGGAGTGCCTGTCCTGTTCTTTTACGGACGAAATGACTGGAGTGTCGGCCCGGAGCACTACAAAGGGGTGCACTTTCCGAACATGCTCCTTTGGGGAAGCGACGTAGGGCATATGCCGTTTCTTGAAAACAGCGAAGATTTGGAGCATGCGATCGAAGTTTATTCGACCCGGAACGGCTTCGTTCAGTAGGAGTATCCTGCCGCTTTGCATCGAACCTGAGAAAACAAAATACCCTTTTGCATCAAGCAAAAGGGTATTTTGGTAAAAGGGAAGGTAAGGTATGTAATTTTTACCCTATTATATTTAAGGGATTGATTTACAATTGTTTTCGGTCTACGTCCACCTCCTTGTGCGGGGAAAACCACCGGCCGGGGTGCCCGGTGGCACCGCAGGCCGTCTGGGGAGACCATTGCACGATTTTGGGTAAAGGTCGCGAATTAAGACATAAAGTAATTCCGCATCCGCTCGAAAATATTCCGACCCTTTGACGAAGCGTTCGGTTTGAAATTCTCCGACGTGCGGAGTTTTTCCAACGCCTCCTTCTCCGCCGGCGACACATGCGCCGGGATATGGATATCCACCACCACCAGCAGGTCGCCCGTTCCGTAGCCGTTCACATCCGGGATCCCCTTGCCCCGCAAACGCAGCACACGGCCCGCCACCGTCCCCGGCTCGATCTTGATGCGCGCCTTGCCGTCCACCGTCGGTATCTCCACCGAACTGCCCAGCACGGCGTCCGCAATATTGAGCTGTAAATTGTATATCAGGTCGTTCCCTTCCCGTTTCAGCTCCGGGTGCGGCTCCTCCTCGATCACCACCAGCAGGTCGCCGTTGATGCCCCCGTGTTTGGCCGCATTGCCCTTGCCGGCCACCGAGAGCTGCATGCCCTCGCCTACCCCCGCAGGGATGTTGATCTCGACGATCTCTTCGCCCTTGACCGTGCCGTTGCCGTGGCACTTCGGGCACGGATTGGTGATGACCTTCCCGCTGCCGTCGCACGTGGGGCACGTGGTCGTGGTCTGCGTCCGGCCGAAAAAGGTATTGACCACCTGGGTCACATGTCCCGACCCGCCGCAGGTGGAGCAGGTGGTATACGAATTGGCGTCCTTCGCCCCCGTGCCCCCGCACTGGTCGCAGGTGACGTCCTTCTTGATCTTGAGTTTTTTGGTGGTTCCCTTGACGATCTCCGCCAGCGTCAGTTTGACCTTCACGCGCAGGTCGCTGCCGCGGTTCACCGACTTGCCGCTGTATCCTGATCCCGACGTTCCCGAACTGAAACCGCCGAAGCGGCCGCCGCCGAAAATATCGCCGAACCGGGAGAAAATGTCCTCCATGGTGAAGCCGCCATACTCGCCCCCGAAATCGCCGAAGCCGCCCGCACCGCCGGAAGCCGCACCGCCCATGCCCGCATGGCCGAACTGGTCGTAACGGGCCTTTTTGTCCGGGTTGCTCAGCACGTCGTAAGCCTCGGCCGCCTCCTTGAACTTCTCCTCGGCGTTCTTGTCTCCAGGGTTCTTGTCCGGATGGAACTGGATCGCAGCCTTGCGATACGCCTTCTTGATCTCGTCCGCAGACGCGTCGCGGCCGACGCCCAGCACCTCGTAATAGTCTCTTTTATTTGCCATTATGATATTTTGATTCTTCTTTGACGATGCCCTGCGGAACTATTCCCCCACAACCACTTTGGCAAAGCGCAGGACTTTGTCTTTCAGCATATAGCCCGTCTGCACCACGTCGATCACGGTGCCTTTCTTCTGCGGGTCGTCCACCGGCACCTTCGCCACGGCATCGTGGAAATCGACATCCATCGGCTTGCCCAGCGCGTCGATCGGGGTCACCCCCTTGGATTTGAGAATATCCAGGAACTTCTGGTAGATCAGCCGGATGCCTTCGCACTCCGCAGCCACATGCTCTTTGCCGTCGAGCGCCGCCACAGCCCGTTCGAAGTCGTCCACCACCGGGATGATCGCCTTGATGACATCTTCCCCGCCGCTGGCAACAAGATCCATTTTCTCCTTGAGTGTACGTTTGCGGAAGTTGTCGAACTCGGCGGACAATCGCATGTACTTATCCTGCCACGCTTTGCACTCCTCTGCCATTTTGTCGTTTTCCTGCTCCGCTTCGATGTCCCGGATATCCTGGTCGGGTGTCAGGGTGTCAGTGTCGATCGTAGGCTCCGGAACGGTGTCGTCCAGCGTCTTGTTTTCAAATTCCTGATTTTCAATATTGTTCTCGTGATTTTCCATAGCGATTGCTTATTATTCCCTACGGGAACTGTCAAATAGCGTACCAATTCATTTGGGCGGAGCGGCGAAAACCGAGCGCAGGATTTCCATCTGCCGGGCGGGATTGAATTTCCCGTCGACCACCCCATAACAGGCTTTCCGGGTCGCTTCCCGTTGCTCCGTTGTCAGCTCCAGCCAAGGCCGGACAGCCTCCGCCAGTGAAGCGGTGTCGCCTTCCGCGAACAACGAGCCGCTGACGCCGGGCGTGACGGCTTCGTACTCCGGCCCCTGTTTGTTCCCATTGGCGTGGGTCACCACCGGGGTGCCGAACGTCAGCGAATGGATCGCCGTGAGCCCCACGTTTCCGGGGCTCACGCAAGCCGCGCTGTAATAGAGGAACGACCCGATGATGTGGTCGTCGTAAGTCTCGCCGTAGAACCAGACCCGGTCGGCAAGCCCCAAAGCCCCGGCCCGCTTTTTGAGCTGTTCGCGCGCAGGGCCGTCGCCGATCAGCACGAGGTTGCAGGGGGAGCCGCTTGTACCGAGCGTCGCCATCGCATCGAGCAACATATCCAGCCGCTTGGAGGCCGTCAGCCGCCCGACGAAAGTGAGCAGCGGCAGGTCGTTGCCGAAATAGTTCCGGATAAATCCCCGGTCGCCGATGCGGCTCCGGATGGCCAGCTGTTTGTCGTAGTCGAGCGAGTTGTAGATCACCGTCATCCGTCCGGCGGGATAGCCTTTGTCGAGCAGCAGGCGGTAGGGCCGCTCGCCATAGAGCAGCAGGTGCCCCGCCAGCCGGAAATACCACATGTTTTTGCACAGTTTCATCCCGCGTTCGTCGCCGTGCAGTCCGTGCGACCAGAGGTAGACGGGTTTTCCCCGCAGCCGCGCCCAAAGGGCGATGATCCAGTTGGAACGTATGCCGGGGTTCCCGGTCAGGATATAGGCGTCGTAGTTTTTGGCGAATGCTTTGCGCAAGGCTCCTTTCTGCCACACGAGTTTGCCGCCTTTGCGGTAGACGTTATGCAGGTATCCGCCGAACCCGCTAAGGCTGCGTATGTCCATCAGGGCGATGCCGCCGGTGGACTCTTCCCCGGCGAGGATGTCAAATTCCAGTTCGGGATCGTGGTCCATCAGCCGGTAGATGCCTTCGCGGTATAGCGGCGCGATGTTGAATATGCAGCATATCTTCATTCCGCTTGCAAAGATACGCCAATTTGCATTGTGCTGTATAGAACTGTTCCTTTTGTGAACAAAAGGAACCGAAAAAACTTTCGAGGATGCTGGCGCATCCTAAATCTATCACAGCCTTAGTTTTTGGGGCGCGGTGAACGGCGGCCATAAACCGTTACTACATTAAGGCCGCCGCTCCCGCGCCCCAAAGAATGAGGACTTCGGCAGACTGAGGACGAGCGTAGCTATCTGGAAGTCTTTCTGGTTCTCTTTCTTCAGAAAGAGAACGGTACCAGGCGGCACAGTGACAAAAGAGGTGTATCTTTGTGAGAAGATATGAAAATCCTGATCGTACATAACCGGTACAGCCGCGCCGGCGGAGAAGAAGGCGTCGTCGCCTTCCAGCGGAGGCTGCTCGAAAGCCGCGGCCATACCGTTATTGTGTACGAGCGGTCGTATGATGAGATCCGGAACTGGCGGTTCGGGCGACTGGCCTCTTTGTTCTCCGCCCTCTATAACCGGCGATCCGTGCGCGAGATCCGGAAATTGGTGCAAAACGAGCGGCTCGACGTGGCGATCGTGCACAATTTGTTTCCCGTCATTTCGCCCGCCGTGCTGCCCGTGCTGAAAAAAGCCGGCGTCCGGGTGCTGATGACCCTGCACAACTACCGGCTGGCCTGCCCCACGGGGATTTTCTATACCGGCGGACGGATCTGCGAGCGGTGCGGCCGATGTGCGGGACGGGAGTGGAACTGCCTGACCCATAAGTGCGAAGGATCGTGGGCCGGGAGCTTCGGCTACGCCCTGCGGGGATGGTGGAGCCGGGTGCGGGGCTATTACTCCCGGAACGTAGACCGGTTCCTGGCCCTGTCGGATTTCCAGCGCGATATACTGAGCCGTTATACCGGTATTCCGGCCCGGCGGTTCGCCGTGGTGCCGAACTGCATCGATCCGGCGGCGATGCCGGAACCGTCCGGGGCCGACATCGCCGGGGGAAGACGCTACGTCGCCTATGCCGGGCGGCTGAGTCGCGAGAAAGGGATCGACCTGCTTTTTGAAACGGCGCGGATGCTGCCGCAGGTCGAGTTCCGTGTGGCGGGGACGGCGGCCGAAAGATACGTTTTGCCGGAAGCGCCGGAAAACGTGCAGTTGTTAGGACAACTGGACAAGTCGGGACTGGCTGACCTTTATGCCGGGGCTTTGGCTGCGGTGGTGACGAGCCGCTGGTACGAAGGTTTTCCCCTCTCGGTGATCGAAGCGATGTATTACGCGGCTCCCGTGGTGGTGCCGGAGCTGGGGGGCCTGCCGGAGATCGTCGGAGATGGCGAGGCGGGGCTGACCTATCCGGCGGGATCGGCGGCCGTGTTGTCCGAACGGATCGCCGCGCTGGCTGCTGACCCCCCAAAAGCCGCCGCGCTGGGGCTAAAAGGCAGGCAGCTTGTCCTCGATCGCTACAATCCCGACGTTTATTATCGTTTATTGGTCGAAAACGCCGGTTAACTTCCTCTTTGCGGCATGATATCTGCAATCGCTACGGGTCGTAATCAATAGTATCTCCGAATCATGTCGACCAAGCTTTTTTCCCCGCTCGCGCTGCGGGCGGTCACTCTTCGCAACCGTATCGCCGTATCACCCATGTGCCAGTATTCCGCCCATAGCGGCTATGCCGACGACTGGCATCTGGTACACTACGGCAGCCGCGCCGTGGGCGGCGCCGGCCTGATCCTGGTCGAGGCCACCGCGGTGCGTCCCGAAGGGCGCATCACGCCCGACGACCTCGGCCTGTGGGACGACGGCCATATCCCCAAACTGCGCCGCATCGCCTCGTTCATCGAGGCGCAGGGCTGCGCGGCGGGCATCCAGTTGGCCCACGCCGGACGCAAAGGGAGCATCTCTTCCGAATGGAAAGGAGGCGGCCGCTACCTGCCGGCCCAGGACGGCGGATGGCGCACGGTAGGCCCGTCGGCCATTCCGTTCAGCGACGAAATGCCCGCCCCGAGGGCGCTCACCGCGCAGGAGGTTAGGCTGGTGGCCTGCGATTTCGCCGCGGCGGCTCGCCGGGCGGCCGAAGCGGGATTCCGGGTCATCGAGATCCACGCGGCCCACGGCTACCTGCTCCACGAATTCCTCTCCCCCTTGTCGAACAACCGCACGGACGAGTATGGCGGCAGTTTCGAGAACCGCGTGCGGCTCTTGCTGGAGACGGTCGAGGGGGTGCGGAACGCGATCCCCGATTCGTTGCCGTTGTTGGTGCGCATTTCGGCGACCGACTGGGCCGACGGCGGCTGGGACGTGGACCAGTCCGTGAAACTGGCCGGCCTGCTCCAACAGCGCGGCGTGGACCTGGTCGACGTGTCGGGCGGCGGCTTGGTGCCCTACGCCGTCATACCGGCGGAACCGGGCTACCAGGTGCCGTTCGCGGCGCGTATCCGGAAGGAGACGGGCCTGCGAACCGGGGCAGTCGGGCTGATTACGGGGGCGGCGCAGGCCGAGGCGATTCTCGAAGCGGGCGACGCCGACCTGATCCTGATGGGGCGCGAATTGCTGCGCGACCCCTATTTCCCGCTCCATGCGGCCGCCCGATTGTACGAGGATGTCAAGTGGCCGGTACAGTATGCGCGGGCGAAAGTAAAAAGAAATTAGAGCGAAATAGCAAAATATGTACGTTTTTTGCTGTAAAAAGGTTGGGACGGGGCGGAGTATGGATATTATCGAGGGAGGCAGTGAGTCATGAAAATAGCGATCAGCGGGGCTACCGGATTTGTGGGGAGCCATTTAAGTGCATTTTTGAGGGAACGCGGAGATGAGGTCTTATCGTTGCCGAGGGAACTTTTTACCGAAAGCGAGCGGGCGACGCTCGCGGGAGTGCTGTCGCAGTGCGACGCGGTGATCAACCTGGCGGGGGCGACGCTCAACAAACGGTGGACAGAGGCATACCAGCAAGAGATGTACGACAGCCGGATCGGAACCACGCGGGCTATCGTCGAAGCGATCAATTCGCTCAAGAACAAGCCTGCGTTGTTCATATCGGCTTCGGCGGTGGGTTACTACCCGTCGGCGGGCTGCTACGGGGAGTCGGACGCCCGCAAAGGGGACGGTTTCCTCTCCGACCTGTGCCGCGACTGGGAGGACGAAGCGGCCAAGGTGTCGCCGGAGGTGCGGTGCGTGATCACCCGTTTCGGCGTGGTACTGTCGCCGGACGGCGGTGTCTTTCCGAGGGTGGCCTACCCGGCGCAGCACCGGATCGCGGTGCAGTTCGGTTCGGGCATGCAGAATTTCGCCTGGATCGACCTGCGGGACTTGCTCCGGGCCATGGATTTCGTTATCACCCATCCGGACATCCGCGGGCCGGTCAATATGGTGTCGCCCCGGCGGATCAACAACGGGCAGTTCATGCGGGCGGTGGCCAACCGGTTCCGGTCGTGGATGGTGCTGCCGCTGCCGGGCGTGTTGCTGCATATGATTTGGGGCGACGCGTCGCAACTGCTGCTTTCGGGCCAATGCGCCTATCCAGAAAAACTGCTCACGCACGGTTTCAGGTTCGAGTCCCACGGAATCAACGACTTTTTATCGCGCATATAATAAAGGGGGAAGCGTCACTTCCCCCCTTTTATTTCGTTCCTGAGCGGCTTTCGCTCGATGAAATCCCGGATGTTGGACAGCGTGGTCTCGGCGATATTGGCCAGCGCCTCGCGGGTGAAAAAGCCCTGGTGCGAGGTGACGATCACGTTGTTGAACGACAACAGGCGGGCCAGCGTGTCGTCGTCGATGATCTTGTCGGACTTGTCCTCGTAAAAGTACTCCCCTTCCTCCTCGTACACGTCCAGCCCCGCGGCCCCGATCTTCTTCTCCTTCAGCCCTTCGATCAGCGCATTGGTGTGGATCAGCTGGCCGCGGCCGGTGTTGATCAGGATCACGCCCTCTTTCATGAGGCCGATGGAGTTCTCGTCGATCATGTAGCGGGTCTGCTCGGTCAGCGGGCAGTGCAGCGAGATCATGTCCGAACGCCTGTACAGCTCGTCGAGCGGCACGTAGGTCATGCCCGCTTCGCGCGCGAACGCCTCGTCGGGATAGGGATCGTAGCCCAGCACTTCCATGCCGAAGCCCCGCAGGATACGGATCAGGATCTTGGCGATCTTCCCCGTGCCGATGATTCCGGCCGTCTTGCCGTGCATGTCGAAGCCCATCAGCCCGTGGAGCGAGAAGTTCCCGTCCCGCGTGCGCCAGTAGGCGCGGTGTATCTTGCGGTTGAGGGAGAGCATCAGGGCCACGGCATGCTCGGCCACGGCGTAAGGCGAATAGGCAGGAACGCGCACGACCGTGATCCCCTCCCGCGCAGCGGCGTCGAGGTTCACGTTGTTGAACCCGGCGCAGCGCAGGGCGATCAGGGGCACCCCCTGTTCCCGGAGAGCCCGCACGACCTCGGCGTCGGCAGTGTCGTTCACGAAGATGCAGACGGCCTCGGCCCCTTTGGCCAGCACGGCGCTCTCACCGGTCAGGTGTCCTTTGTAGTAGCGGATGTCGAAACCGAAGGCTTCGTTAGCCTTGTCGAACGATTCTTTGTCGTAGGGCTTCGCCCCGAAAAATGCAATCCTGGTTCCCATCATGTTTTGAGTTCGGTATCTTCTGTCGCGTGCAAAAACGATGCCGGCCCTAAAGCCAGGTCACATCGGCGGGCTTCTTGTCGATGTAGTTCGGGAACAGGAAGGCGGGCATGCCCAGCGCCATCCCCGCGTGTATGGTACCTTGGATGCCCAACAGTTTTTTCATCCGTCCGTTGCGATCCTGCTCGATGGCGGAGCAGACGAAACCGGTGTAGAACTGGCTGACGCCGAGGCTTTCGGCCATCAGCGAGCCGTTTTCGTAAGCCAGGTTGGCGTCGGCGCGCCCGAAGCGGCTCGATTCGGGGGTGTGGACGAAGAGCAGGGCCGTCGCGCCGCGCAGCACGAGGTCGTTCCCGTTGGCCTGCTCTTCGATGAGCCGGTGGAAGGTCGGCAGGTAACGGTAGACCTGCGGCAGCATGCGCCGCAGAATGGGTTTGAGCAACGGGTTCTCCAGCTTGCGGAGCACGCCGCCGAAGATGTCGAGGGTGATGTTGGTGACCTGCCTCAGCTTTTCGGGGTCGGTCACCAGCGTGAAGGCGACTTGCTGCATGTTGCTGGCCGTGGGTGCCCGGTGGGCGGCTTCGACAATCTGCTCCAGCTTCTCGCGGGGCACGGGTTCGGCTTTGAACGCCCGGTTGGACCGCCGCGCTTTGCAAAGCAGCATCACCTGTTCGGGCGAAGGCATGGCGCTGCGGTCGATGGGGTGCACTTTGGCGGAAGGGAAGGCGGAATGGCGCACGGACGACGTGGGACAGGCGGCCACGCAATGGCCGCAGACGATGCAGGTTTCGATGTTCCGCGTCCCGACCGCTCCGCGAGGCTGGGCCTGCGTAAAGATGCGCGAGGGGCAGACGGCGACGCACCGCCCGCAGCGTATGCAACTGGTCTCTTCGATGTTCAGGAGAATGTCCATACCGGAATGATTTTTTTAGAGGCTGAAAGATAGTGAAAAAAAACAAAAGGGCCGCTCCTTGAATCAGGAGCGGCCCTTGCCGTGGTGGTGCCACCGGGAATCGAACCAGGGACACAAGGATTTTCAGTCCTTTGCTCTACCAACTGAGCTATGGCACCATCGTTTTGCGATTGCTGTGCAAAGGTAGGCAAAATTTCCAAACCTCCAAACCCTCGGCGAAAAAAATGTATTTTTCCGGATCGGATATAGCCGGGAAAGGCTACTTGGCAGAGTCGCCCGAAGTCCCGCTTTCGAGAATGCTCACGATCGAGAACAGCGTGAAACAGACGGCTCCCAATCCGGCCAGCACCCGCGCCGGGATAAAGAACGACGGATCCAGATAGGCCTCCTCGAACAGGAAAGCCGCCGTCATCAGGCACGCCAGGGCCGTCAGCACCGGGATCAGCGGTATGCGCCGAGCCAGCGGAAATTCGCCCCGCCACACTTTGGCCAGCAGCGTCACTTTGCTCGAAATGCTGTAACACACCAATCCCAGACCGACCATAATGAACCCGATGGGGCCGAACGCGCTTCCTCGGAACGTCAGGATGATGACCAGTCCCCAGACCAGCGCCACCGTGCCCAACAGCAGCACCACCCGGTACCAGTTGCTCTTGTCGGACTTATTGTAAGTGTTGCGCGTCTGGCGCGTGATGCTCGCCACCAGCGCGATCAGGCTGGTGCAGATACAGGCGATGCCGCTTATCACCGTACCTGCCGTCAGGTATTCGGGATGGCCGCCGGATCGGGCCAGCAGGACGATGGCCCACACCCATGCCACCGCCGATGTCAGGATGACTACCCCTTCGAGCGAAAGGGCTATGGCCCGTGAATAGGCGTTCGGATGCGGGATATTGTCCGTTTTACGGGAGTTTTCGGGGATTAGGGTGAATTTGATCGACGACGTGGCTGCCGTCGATACGCAGATGGAGATCAATCCCAGCCCGCTGACGACATGGCCTCCGACCACCAGCGGCGTTTGGTCGGCGTGCGCGGCGAAGATCCAGATGCCGAAACCGAGCGTGAAAAAAGCGACCGTGTAGCCGATCACCGGCAACAGCCAGGTGAAGGGGGCGCGGTAGGTTCCGATCAACTGCCGGATAATGGTGGCGGCTGTGGTGAACAGCGCGATGCAGATCGAGCCGAGGAAGAAGACTACCGCCCCCGCGGTCAGGCGCGCGGGATCGTCGCTTCCGAAAAAGATAAAACCGCCCAGTCCGAAGCAGAAAGCCGCCATGGCCAGCGGAATCGCCCGGAACAGGACGCTGATGCCGTAATTCATACTGATAAGATTTTGTATAACGATTGACCTGTAATATACTAAGCTCCGCGTTCCGCCTGTTTATATCGGACGGACTGCCTTGGTTGCCGGTTTATTGGCGGCAAAGATCAAAAACCGAACCAAAAAACGGGAGACCGGGAGCACGCAGGAGTGGGAAGATCCCTATCTTTACGTAGGGTTTATTTATTGCTATACCGTACTGACACTTTTGGGACTCCTGCACCGAGCGTAGCGAGCCGTGCGGGCCGCAGCCTCCCCCCGCGGAGGCCCGCAACTTAGGTTGCGAACCTTTCCGCAGGCTGCGGCCGGTAAGAAAAACGTAGGGTTTTAGATAAAATCTTTCACGTCGCCGCCTGCGCGGCCGTTGGCCGTTTTGTTGGCCTGCCGACCGAGATATACGCCGCTTTATTACGGGCCTCCGCTATTGGCGAAGTAAATTCCCGGATCGAGTGCCGAGCGGCAACGGCCCGACCGTTGAGGCGGAAGCGTAATTTTATCCGAGAATTAATTTTACGGCCCCCGCGTGACCACGGCGAGACGTGCGATGCGTTGCATCGCTTACAGTTTAACTCTACCGTTTAAGATAAGATGCGACCCGGTAATGCGGGCAAGCCCGATTGTTCGCGGCTTTTTCTATCTTTGTAAAATATTTTTAAAATATCATATGGAACGGAATATCGGTGCGGAAATAAAAGAGCGGATACTGGTGCTGGACGGCGGACTGGGAACTTTGATCCAGGCCCGTCAGCTGGCCGAGGCGGATTACGGCGGCCACGCAGGTTGCAACGACTATCTGGTCGTGTCCCGTCCGGATGTCGTGGCGGAGATCCATGCGGCCTATTTCGAGGCCGGGGCCGATATCGTCTCCACCGACACCTTCAACGCCAACCCCGTGTCGCTCAGGGACTACGAGTTGCAAGACCGCACTTACGAGATCAACCGGGCCGCCGCTCTCCTGGCGCGCGGCGTGGCCGACCGGTACGAGGCGCAGGACGGGAAACCGCGCTTTGTGGCAGGTTCCGTGGGGCCGACCAACCGGAGCGCCTCGATGTCGCCGGACGTGAACGATCCGGGCCTGCGCAACGTGACGTTCGACGAGCTGGCGGAAGGATACGCCGAACAGGTACGGGGCCTTATCGACGGGGGCGCCGACCTCATCCTGATCGAGACCGTTTTCGACACGCTCAACTGCAAAGCGGCCCTCTATGCCGTGCGGGAGATGCTTCAAAACCAGACGATCCCGGTGATGGTCAGCGGCACGATCACTGATGCCAGCGGACGCGTGCTGTCGGGGCAGACAGTTGAGGCTTTTTACGCTTCCGTTGAGCACGCGAATCTGTTGAGCGTGGGGCTGAACTGCGCTTTCGGGGCGCGGCAGCTGCTGCCCTATATCGAGCGGATCGGGCGGGTGGCTAAGATGGCCGTTTCGGCGCATCCCAACGCGGGGTTGCCCAATGTGATGGGGGGCTATGACGAGAGTGCCGAACATATGGCTTCCATTATCGAGGAATATCTAAAAGGCGGTTTGCTGAATATCGTGGGAGGCTGTTGCGGCACCACGCCGGAGCATATCCGCGCCATTGCGGAAGTCGCTAAAAACTATAAGCCGCGCGCCTACCGCGCACCGCGGGATAACGGGGGGGCGACTGTGTTGGCGGGGCTTGAGGTGCAGAAAGTATCTCCGGAGAACAATTTTGTGAACGTCGGCGAGCGAACCAACGTGGCGGGTTCGGCGAAGTTTGCGCGGCTGATCCGGGAACGGCAGTTCGCGGAAGCGCTGGCCGTGGCGGCGGAGCAGGTCGAGGGCGGAGCGCAGGTGATCGACGTCTGCATGGACGCCCCGATGATCGACGCGCCGCAGGCGATGACCGAATTCCTGAACCTGATGGCTTCGGAGCCGGAGATCGCCCGGCTGCCGGTGATGATCGACTCGTCGGACTGGCGGGTGATCGAGGCGGGGCTGCGCGTGGCGCAGGGCAAATCGGTGGTCAACTCCATCTCGCTCAAGGAGGGCGAAGAGAAGTTTCTCGACCATGCCCGGACGGTGCGGGCTTTCGGGGCGGCCGCCGTGGTGATGCTGTTCGACGAAAAAGGGCAGGCGGACTCCTATGAACGGAAGATCGAAGTGGCGGAGCGGGCCTATAAACTACTGACCGCGAACGGTTTTCCCGCCGAGGATATTATTTTCGACCCCAACGTGCTGGCGGTGGCGACGGGGATCGACGAGCATAATGACTATGGGCGCGCGTTCATCGAAGCGACGGCGTGGATCAAGGCGAACTGTCCGGGGGTTAAGGTGAGCGGCGGGGTGAGCAACCTCTCCTTCTCGTTCCGCGGCAACAACCCGGTGCGCGAGGCGATGCACTCCGTATTCCTCTACCACGCCACGCGGGCGGGGATGGACATGGGGATCGTCAATCCGTCGATGCTCCAGATCTACGACGAAATCGACCCGGAACTTCTGGAACTGTGCGAAGACGTTATCCTGAACCGCCGGGCCGATGCGGCGGAGCGGCTGACGACCTATGCCGAGGCGCATTCGGCCGAGGCGCGGGGCGAAAGCGCTTCGGTGAAACATGACGCGTGGCGCGACGGGACGGTGGACGAGCGGGTGATCCACGCGCTGGTGAAGGGGATTACGACCCATATCGAAGCGGACGCGATGGAGGCTTACGAGAAATACGGCTCCGCCATCGAGGTGATCGACAAGGTGCTGATGGTGGGAATGGGACAGGTGGGCGACCTGTTCGGCAGCGGGAAAATGTTCCTGCCGCAGGTGGTCAAATCGGCGCGGGTGATGAAGCAGGCGGTGGCGGTGTTGGAACCTTTTATCAAGAGCGGCGAGACGGTCGAGCAAGGGGCCAAACTGTTGATCGCCACAGTCAAAGGCGACGTGCACGACATCGGCAAGAATATCGTGTCGGTGGTGCTGGCCTGCAACGGCTACCGGATGGTTGATCTGGGGGTGATGACCCCGCCGGAGAAGATCGTCGAGGCGGCGGTGGCCGAAAAGGTCGATGCGGTGTTGCTGTCGGGACTGATTACGCCCTCATTGGAGGAGATGCGCATCGTGGCGGAGCAGTTCGAACGGGCGGGGCTGGATATTCCGATCTGCGTGGGCGGGGCCACCACTTCGGAGCTGCATACGGCGGTCAAGATCGCGCCGTCGTACAGCGGGCTGGTGGCCCACTCGACCGACGCGTCGAGCTGCGCCAAGCTGGTGAACAATGTGCTGAAAGAGTACGGTTTCCACAGGCAATACCGGGAAAAGCAGGAGGCTATCCGGCTCAAATACGCGGAGTTGAGCGCCGCGCGCGAGCTGCGGCCGCTGGCCGATGCGCGGGCGCACAAGCTGAAACTGGTGTTCGACGAAAAGACGGTAACCCGGCCCGAACACCTCGGCAAAAAAGTATTGATGAACTACCCGCTGGAGAAAATCGCCCAGCGGATCGACTGGACTTACTTCTTTATCCAGTGGGACTTGGCGGGGCGTTACCCGGCGATCTTCGACCATCCGACCAAGGGCAAGGAAGCCCGGCGGCTGTTCGACGACGCGCAGGCGATGTTGCAAAAGCTCATCGCGTCCGGCCAGGTGCGGGCGGACGCGGTGATCGGAATCGTGCCGGCGCGAAGCGAGGGGGATGATATCCTGATCCGGGGCTGTTTCCACGAGGACGGTAGCTCGTGCGGCTGCGGGGCGCCGGAGGTGCGGTTCGCCTGCCTGCGGGGGCAAAATCCGAAGGAGGAGACGAACCTTTGTCTGGCGGATTTCGTGTCGCCGGGGCCGGGCGCAGGGCTGCCGCAGGATCATGTGGCGCCGTTCGCGCTGGGCGTGACGTGCGAGTACAAGGGCGATTCGGA
>CANQXP010000040.1 GCA_947627885.1 uncultured Rikenella sp. | reverse complement strand
GCCGCTAAGCCGGCTCCCATAATAGCTCCGAAAACGGCCAACAGGAAGATGATCCCGATCAACGATATCACCAAACCGGCAATCGAAAGTAACGATACGGAGCGGTAGGCTTGTTATTCGCCTAATTTTAATCCGGAAACTTTTCTCGATTTAGCGGATTGCTTGTGGCTCGATTTTGCTTTTATAAGCAAATAGGGAGCTTTATTGGCCTTCACGAAAGGAAAAGGTTTGGCATAGCTGACCACGTATTTAGCATTCCCATATTGTACGATATTCTTATCGGGATCGTCATAGACTAAATAATAATTCGGATCACCCAATTGTCGCGGGCAGAATCTCAGCACCGGATCACCCTCATATTTTTCGAATGCGACAGTCAATGCGGGAACCCTATCTATTTCATCGTGTGCTTTGGTCGTTAACCTGACTAAGTTGGCATCGCGCACCAATCCCGGAAGATTGGACCGGATCGTGATTTTCTCACGGGCCGTATTGCTTTTACGGATGAGCTGTCCGTCTTCGATGGAGGTCGCTTTATTCTCATCGACCAATGTCAGTACGATGGTCGATGAAACATAATACTGGAATTGTTTGCTGTTGTCATCGGATCTGCCGACCTCGTCCCACACTTTTGTCGTAAAGGGCATGGTGACTGCGCATCCGGAGAATAATAAAGTACACAAGGTCAGTCCGATGAAGGAAAAATGAATTTTCATATCTTCTACACAGTTAGGTTGCCAGTCCCATGACAAGGAAAGTTTCGGCATTACATAAAAAACGTGGGACAATACCTTTTATCCGCTTTCTGAGGTTCTGGACTACCTATGCCGCAAGATAACAGAGTAAAGCCCACGTATCGCTACGCAGGCGTCACGCTTTACTCCTTGCGGCTTTAGAAATTGTCCAGATTTCAGAAAGCAAGAATAAAAGCTAACGCTTTTTATGTCGTCTTTCCCGGCAATCGCGAGTGATGGAATACGATGGCAGGAAAAGGGAAAATCAAAAATATCCCGTCCGGTTTATATCATAGGCGAATCTGGGTTTTGGTTCTTATTTTCAAAGATAATGTTTTTTTGAATTCATATCGCTGAATTCGTCCAAACGAATAACCGGAACATATTTCAATAGGCGTGCTTCCCCTGCCGTATCTGAGGGGGCAGGGATTTGTCTTGTCGCGGATCCGGGGCCATTACGAAATTGACCGGGACCACGATATAGAGCCTGACTGTCTCTCCGGCTTCGTTTTTTGCCGGGGTCCATTTCGGGGATAGGCCTAGCACCCGGATTACCTCTGCGCTAAGGAGCAAATATGGGGATTCGAGAATTTCAACCTGATTGATACTCCCGTCTTTTTCAAGTACGAAACGGACGATGACTCGTCCTCCCAATCCCCTTTGGGCTAATGTTTCGGGATATTGCAAATGATTGGCAACCCATTGTCTGAACGCGGGATCCCAGGGTTTGCCTTTGAATAGGGGTATTTGCCTTGCTTTTTGGTGGATAGTAGTGTCCTGAACGGTAGTGACGACGGGTGCGGGCGTGCTTTTTCCCCGTTTGGCAAGTGTCTCCTGCTGTGAACTGAAGGTGATGGCGCATGTGCCGGCCATTAAGAAGTATAGGAATCGCATAATGGCAGCTAGAGTTAGTTAGATAATCCGAATTTAATGATTATTATTGATGCCATCAAATTCGGGTAGTCGATTGTATCTACTGTTCTTGTCAGAGATCACCTATCACGATTGGTGTAGAATGCGTCGGCTTGTCGGTCGGGCATCACTTCGATGTCGTTGATATTGATGTGCGGGGGCAGGGTGACGATCCATTCGATCACACGGGCGATGTCGTCACCGGTCAGCGGTGTCACGCCGTCGTACACGGCGTCGGCGCGTTCTTTGTCGCCGTGGAAGCGGACGGTGGAAAATTCGGTATTGACCATGCCGGGCCGGATCTGGCTCACTTTGATCCCGTGCCTGAGGAAGTCGATGCGCATGCCTTGCGACAGGGCGTTCACGGCGTGTTTCGATGCGCAGTAGGCGGCGCCGTTCTCGTAAGTCTCGCGCCCGGCGATGGAGCCGATGTTGACGATATGACCTCCGCCGGCGGCGATCATCAGGGGAGCGACCTGACGGGTGATGTAGAGCAGCCCTTTGACGTTGGTGTCGATCATGCGGTCCCAGTCGTCGGGGTCGCCTTGGTCGATGTGTTCGAGGCCGGCAGCGAGCCCGGCGTTGTTGACGAGGATGTCTATCTTTCTCCAGCCGGCGGGCAGTCCGGCGACGGCTGCCTCGACGGCGCTCCGCTCGCGGATGTCGAAGGCCAAGGCCAATATTTCGTTGTGGTTTTCGCTTTCGATACTGCGCTTGACGGCTTCGAGCCTGTGGCTGCGCCGTCCGGTCAGTATAAGCCGGTAACCGAGGGCGCCAAATCGACGGGCGGTGGCTTCGCCGATCCCTGACGTGGCGCCGGTAATCATTGCTGTTCTCATATCTGTACAGTGTTTTTATCTGTTCGTTTTATAACTACCCATTGGAGGGTACTGTTCTTTCTTTGAAAAGAAAGAACCAAAGAGCCGACGCAGCCGCCGAGTAGCCATCAACCGACGCTCGAAGCCGGAGTAGAGGCCGCTTGCGGACTATACCCGGCAAGGAGGAGGAAGACCGAAGGTCAACCTGGCTTGAATGGCCGAGGCGCCAGGAGGAAGGCGAAGCCAAACTTTCGAGGATGCTTGCGCATCCTAAATCTATCACAGCCTCACTTTTGGCGCAACTGGCGGGGCGTAAAGCCCTTCGGGCCAGCCCCGCCAGTTCGCCAAAATAAAAGGACTTCGGCAGACTAAGGAGTAGCGTAGCTGGCTCAAAAGTTCTTTGGGTCCCTTTCTTTCAAGAAAGGGACGGTTCCATGCGAGTAGATACAAAAACGAACGATTTAAAAAACGCCGTTCGGTGAGGAACGGCGTAAAGAATCAGCGGCAGGATTAGTCGCTGTCGATTTCGTCTTCCGGCAGCGGGAGAGAATACTTCGTGTCGATGATCTCCTTGTCCGGGAAGAAGAACGCCGCCTCCCAGGCTGCATTCTCGTCGCTGTCCGAGGCATGGATCGCGTTCCGGGTCTTGGAAGCCGCGAACTTCTTGCGGATAGTGCCTTCCGCCGCCAGCTCCGGGTTCGTCTTGCCGATCAACTCGCGGAACTCCGCCACCGCATCCTGCGAGTCCTCCTTTTCCAGTACAGCCGCCACGATCGGTCCCGAAGTCATAAAGAGGTAAAGGTTGCGGAAGAACGGCCGCCCCTTGTGCACATAGTAGAATTTCTCGGCATCCGAGCGGCTCAGGTAGGTCATCTTGAGGGCGATGATGCGGAAACCCGCCTTCTCGATCATGGTCAGGATCTCACCGATATGGTTCCCGCCTACCGAGTCGGGTTTTATGATGGTGAAAGTTCTTTGTCCCATAAGGATTTTATTGAAGTGTGATTAATCTCGGATAAAGTTAAGGATTTTTTCCGGTTCCCGAAATTTCCGGCCGGAAAAACGGCGCAGGGCGCAAGCGGGTCAGCCGTTGTCTTCGATCTCTCCCCTGGAGGCAGTGTAGCCCTCCCACTTAGAGAGGCAAGCCGCGAAGTCTGCCGGGTATTCCGATTCGAAATAGACCTCCTTTTTGCTCGCGGGATGCACGAAGCCCAGGCTTAGAGCGTGGAGCCCGTGCCGCGGAATCAGGGCGAAGCAATTCTCGACGAACTGTTTGTACTTGCTGAACGTCGTCCCCTTGAGTATCCGGTCGCCGCCGTAACGCTCGTCGTTGAACAGCGGGTGGCCGATCGACTCCATGTGTACCCGGATCTGGTGCGTGCGCCCGGTTTCGAGTTTACATTCCACCAGCGTCACATACCCCAACCGTTTCAGCACCCGGTAGTGGGTCACGGCATGCTTGCCCACCGGCCCGTCCGACGGGTAAACGGCCATCCGCATCCGGTCGCTCGTGCTGCGGGCGATGTTTCCCACGATAGTCCCTTCGTCCTCGTCGAAGTTACCCCAAACCAGAGCATGGTAAATACGCTTAATGGAGTGATCGTAGAACTGCCGCGCCAGGAAGGCGTGCGCCCGCTCGTTTTTCGCCACCACCAGCAGACCGGAGGTATTCTTGTCGATCCGGTGCACCAGCCCGGCGCGCATATCCCCGGCCTCGAAAAGCGGCAACCCCTGCAAATGGTAGGTCAGGGCGTTTACTAAAGTGCCGGTGTAGTTACCGTGTCCGGGATGCACCACCATGCCCGCTTCCTTGTTGACGACGATCAGGTCGTCGTCTTCGTAAACGATGTTCAGCGGTATATCCTCGGCGATGATCTCCAGTTCGCGCGGGGGGTAGGGCAGCACGATGGAGATCTGGTCGAGGGGTTTTACTTTGTAACTGGATTTGGCCGGTTTCCCATTGACCAGAATATTTCCGGCATCCGCAGCCGCCTGTATTCGGTTCCGGGAGGTGTTTTCGAGCCGCGTGGCCAGGAATTTGTCGAGCCGCAGCATCCCCTGACCGCGGTCGGCGGTGACGTTGAAGTGTTCGAAAAGCTCGTCGCCCCCCTCTTCGGAGTCCTCCGTGAGCAAGTCGGGCGCAGTGTAGGATTCGGGATGGTTAGAGTTCATCGGCGCCCTCCTCCAGCATAGCGTCGGATTCCTCCTCTTCGTCCACGGCATACCTCCGCGCCGCGGCATCGGAGCTTTTGGCCGACGAAGCGATCTTCTGCGCGTCGAGGGTCAGCCACAGCGAGATATTCCCCCCGTAGTCGGTGCGGCTCTGCTGGTTCGGCTCCTGCCGGTAAACCCGCGCGTCTTCCCTGTCGGGCCCGTCGATGCCGGAGTCGTACCTGACGTTCCCGACGTTCAGCCCCACTTCCCAAAGCCTGCTCTTGGCTTCGCGCAGGGTCAGCCCGATCACTTTCGGGATCCGGGGCAGGGGTGAGGAGTGGTTCACGCCCACGACCAACGTAATCCCGGAGCCTAATTCGGCCTCGGTACGGGAACCCTGGGTAACGGATTTGCCTTTGTAGAGTTCGTCGAGCACGTTGTTGGTGGCCATGTCGGAGCGATAGACGAGTTTCTCGATCTCGAAGCCTTTGGTTTCAAGCATGTTCTTGGCCTGCCGCAGCGAATATCCCGTAACATAGGGTATGATGTCTGTGCGGGGCCGGGATGCGTTGACGGTGAGGAACACGCGCCGTCCCGACTTGACGCCCATCCCGGGCTTGGGGCTCTGGTCGAGGATCATGCCGGGCTTTTGCTTGGGCATGTACAGGGAGTCGATCACTTCGAGCACCAGATCGCCTTTGGCGGCCATGCCGGCCGCTTCGGACACGGTGTGCCCGATCATGGACGGAACGATGAATTTCTGACCGTGACGGGTGTAGATATTGAGGCACAGGTTGACTACGAAGTAGAGGATGATCCCCAGACACAGGGCCATGACGAGGTTCCGCAGCAATACGTTGCCGCGGATGGTGTCATATATGCGGACGAGCACGGGGGGCATCTTCCGCTTCGCTTGCGGCCGCCGGGGCCGGTTCCGATAGGATGTGGGCATAATGGACAAAGATAGGATTTTTTAACCGTTCCTTTAATT
Source organism: uncultured Rikenella sp. (assembly GCA_947627885.1). Lineage (GTDB taxonomy): Bacteria > Bacteroidota > Bacteroidia > Bacteroidales > Rikenellaceae > Rikenella. The sequence continues at coordinate 15,542 of CANQXP010000040.1, read as the reverse complement.
TCTATACCTTCATTCATTGGGTTTGAGAGTACTGTTCTCTTTGTGAACAAAGAGAACCAGAAAAACTTTCGAGCGCATCCCGTTGGGATGCTTTGGCTGTAACTACCCTTCCTTTTGGGCCGGGAGAAATAGCCCGCTATTCAGTCATGTAAAGTTTTAGCGGGCTATTTTCCCGACCCAAAGCGGGTGACTGCGGAGCCTGAGTTTCTCGGCAGGCTGCTCTAAAAGTTTTTGGTGCCGCTTTTTACAAAAAGCGGCAGTTGCCTCCAACCGACTGAATAAGGCGTATGAATAAAGGAACGTTTAAAGAATTATTTATTATGATGGACCGGGCGGTAGAAAGTGTCGCGTTCGACCGGCACGAAACCCGCCGCCCGCACCAATTGCTCCATCCGCTCCGTCGAGAGTCGCGGCTTCTGGTCTTCGGCCCCCGCCATGGAGTAGATTTTCGTGGTGTCGTCGATCGTGCCGTCGATGTCGTCCGCGCCGAACGACAGGGCCAGCTCCGTCGCCCCGATCCCCAGCATCGGCCAGTAAGCCTTGATGTGCGGGATGTTGTCGAGGTAGAGCCGCGAAACCGCCATCATCTTCATGTCCTCCGGCAACGACACCTCGCCGATGGCCGACATGGAGTTGTGCATATTCCGGTATTTCAGCGGGATGAACGCATCGAACCCGTGCGTGCGGTCCTGCAACTCCCGCAGCCGCCGCAGATGGTCGATCCGGTGCTCGTAGCTCTCGATATGGCCGTACAGGATCGTGCAATTCGTCGCCAGCCCTAAGCGGTGCGCCGCCTCGTGGGTCGCGAGCCACTCCTCAGCGCTCGGCTTCTCCGGGCATATCTGTCCCCGGATGACCGGGTCGAATATCTCGGCCCCGCCGCCCGGTATGGCCTCCATCCCCGCCTCTTTGAGTTTTTTGAGTCCCTCTTCCAAGGAGAGTCCCGCTTTTTCGATAATATAGTGCAGCTCTACCGCCGTGTAAGCCTTCACAGCCACGTGCGGCAACGTCCGCTTGACCCGCCGGATCATTTCGCAGTAGTACTCCAGATCGTGATTCGGATGCACCCCGCCCACGATATGTACCTCGGTGATGGGTTCTCCCTGCCGTTCGGCCGCCAGCCGTTCCACGGCGTCCAGGTCGTGGTACCACGCGTCCGGCTCGCCGGCCCCGCGCCGGTAAGAGCAGAAGCGGCATTTGAAAACGCAGATGTTGGTCGGCTCGATATGGATGTTCCGGTTGTAGTAGACGTGGTCGCCCGACACCTGCCGCTTGCGGGCCACGGCGAGCGTCCCCAACAAAGCAACGGGCGCTTCGCGCATCAAAGTGAGCGCGTCGACGTCGGTCAGGCGATATTTCCGGGCTGGGTCGAGCAAGGCTGTGGCGATGCGTTCGACGTCCGGAGCGAGGTTCAGGGTGTTCGGTTCAAGGTTGGTCATAACGAAAGCAAAGATACGAAAAAGCCCCTTTTTCCATGGCGGAAAAAGGGGCCTCGCCTTTCAGCGGAAATTTTATGCACTATGCCTGCCGAAATTCGTCCGAAACGGTCAGTTTCTTACGCCCTTTAGCGCGGCGGGCTGCCAGCACGCGGCGGCCGTTCGGGGTTGACATACGTTCGCGGAAACCGTGCTTGTTGACGCGTTTGCGCTGCGAGGGTTGGAAAGTCCTTTTCATGGTTATTCGTTATTATCTTAATTTTCAGGAGTTTGACCGATACGAAACCGGAAAATGCAGGGCAAAGATACGGTTTTCTTTTGTTTGCTGCAAATAGAAAACGGGATTTCTCCAAAGTCAGGTAAGGAATCTGATCCAGAATTTGCGATCCGTCAGGATCGCGCAGTCCGCAGCCATCCCCGGCGAAGGACTGCAACCTGCGGTTTTGCCTCCGCTGGCTGCGGAAAGGGTGATCGGTGTCGGACTCGCTATTTTTTCGGCAGTACAAGGACTTTTTTGGTTTCGAAGAATTCGCCGTCGAACCATGTGGACACGGGCAACAGTTCGGCTTTGTGACCGGCTTCGGCGATCTCGGCATCGAGGTCGCCGCCCTTGAGGTAGATGATGCCGTATGTAGTCCGTCCCCATGTCCATGCCGCAAAGGTTTTGAGGTCGGTGACGGCGCGGCTGACCACCCAGTCGAAGCGGCTGTGCCCGCCGTCGAGCTGCTCGACGCGGCAGTGCTCGGCCCGCACATTGGTAAGGCCAAGGGTTGTAACAATCTCCTGCACGACTTTGATCTTCTTGCCGATGCTGTCCACCAAGGTGAACTGCACTTCCGGGTAGTACACAGCCAGCGGTATCCCCGGAAAACCGCCGCCGCACCCGACGTCGAGCACGCTCTCGCCCGGCACGATCAGTCCGGTACGGGCGATGGCCAGCGAGTGGAGGATATGGTGCTCTTCGATGCTGTCGATGTCTTTGCGGGAGATGACGTTGATCTTCGAGTTCCACTCTTTATAGAGTTCCGGCATGGCGGCGAACTGCTCGCGCTGCCGGGGAGTGAGGTCGGGAAAATAGCGGTCGATAAGGGTCATGGCTATTTGCGGATTATGGGGCGGTGATAACAATAGGTTCCCGTGTCAACGGCGCCCTGCGGCCCGCACCGGAGGTGCGTCCCCGCAGCCGCAGGGCGAATCTGGAGTCGGTAATTGGAGTGGTGCGCCGGGGACGATTATGTCAGAGCAGCTTCCGGGCCGTAATTAACGCGCATAGCCGCTCCCGCGCCCGGTGTATTTGGGTTTTGACGGTGCCGATGGGCATATCCAGCTTTTCGGCGATCTCTTCGTAGGAGTATTCGCCGACAAAGCGGAGCTCGATCATGGTGCGGTAGCGCGGCGGCAGTTCGCCCATCAGGTTATCCAGCATGCGGCTCCGTTGCCGCGAGATAATCCGTTCTTCGGGGTTTGGCGTGTCGCAAGGCGGGTTGATCTCGCTGCCGCCCGTGCCGTCGATGGAGACGGTGCTCCCGGCCGACCGTTTCCTGCGGGTGAAGTCGATGAAAAGGTTGCGCGCGATGGTGTAGACCCACTGCCCGAAGGTGTACTCGGGGTTGTAGCGGGGCAGGTTGAAATAGGCTTTGACGTAGGTCTCCTGAATGATGTCGCAGGCGTCCTGCTCGTCTCCGCACTTGCTCAGGGTGGCGGCGTAAAGCTGGCGCCGGTAGCGGTCGAACAGGGTCTCGTAGCAGATGGCGTTGCCGGCGAGGATCAGCTCGATCAGCTGCTGGTCGGTCAGTTTTTCGGGCGTTATATCCATAGGCGCTGGCTGGGTCTGAGTTTGCGGCCGATCCAGAGGATCAGCTCGCCGGCGGGGGCGCAGAGGTCGTGCGCCAGGTAGGCCCACAGCAGGCGGCGTTCGCCCACACGCCGGGCGATCATCCGGACGGTGAGGGCCATGGTCAGTTCCCGCAGGATGAAGAGACTGGCGGCGACGATCCACAGCACGGGCGGCAGCAGGACGAGGATCGCCGCAGTCCCCAACGTCAGCAGGGCGCGGGTCAGCAGTTCCGCGATCACGGAGATCCGCACGTTCCACGGGTATAGGTCGAAAGCCGCGCTGCGGTAACGCCGCTCGGAGCGCCACCACTTGAGGCCGCCCCACTGGAACTGCCGGACGGTGGCCGACGGGTTGAGCATCACGCTGGTGCGCCGGGAGCAGACCGGGGCGACCTTCTGGACGAAGAGGTCGTCTTCGCCGAGGGTCATGCGCAGGTGGGTGTAACCTTTGTTGCCGAAAAAGAGGCGCTTGGTGTAGCCGATGTTGTTGTAGATGCCGCGGTAAACATGTCCCCGGATAGCGGAGTTGAGGTACCTGATCGAAGTCGTGAGCCGCTGACAGCGCATGATTTTATTGGCCAGCCCCGGTTTCCGCTCGATGCCGGTGTAGCCGATGACGAGCTGCCCGCCGTTAAAACCGCGGGCCATGATGGAGAGCCATTTCTCGGAAGCCGGCACGGCATCGGCGTCGGTGAAGACGATATTCTCGTACCGGGCTGCTTTGATGCCGACGGTCAGGGCCAGCTTGCGGCTGTGACGGAAGACGGGATCGGCTTTGATGGTGGTGAACCGCAGGTGCGGGTATTGCGCCTGCATCATGAGCAGCTCGTCGGTGAGGTCGGTTTCGCTGCCGTCGTCCACGACTACGACTTCGTAGTTCGGGTGATTTTGCGTCAGTAATTTGGGCAGGTGTTCAGTGATATAGTCGGGGTCGTCGGCCACGACGACCACCACGGACACCGGGGGCGTGGTAGCCCCTTCGGGCTCCCGCAGGCTGTGCCGGTGCGTCGCCACGCGGCCATAACGCATCCAGTAGACGATCTGGACGGCGGCGCAGGCGATTAGCAGGATGATGATAAGGATCTGGTAGGGGGGGTAACTGGCTATAAACTCTTTCATGCACTGAATCGGGGTGGGTCGGACGGTGTTGCCGCCGGATGTGAGGGCGGCATGCAAATATACTACATTTCCGCGCGAATTTATAGCATGAAACTGCGTTCGATCCGGAGCAGGTCGGTTTTGCGGCAGATGCCGCCGCTGTACCCGGTCAGGCTGCCGTCGGAGCCGATCACCCGGTGGCAGGGGATGAGTATGGGCAGGCGGTTGCGCCCGTTGGCGCCGGCCACGGCCCGCACGGCGGTCGGCTTCCCGATCATCGCGGCTTCGCGGGCGTAGGAAATGGTTGTCCCGTATGGAATGGTCATCAGGGCGGCCCACACTTCCAGCTGGAACTGGGTCCCCACCGGATGCAGCGGCACGCCGAACGCCTGCCGTGTCCCGGCAAAATATTCCCCGATCTCGTCCGTCAGCTGTGTCAGGAACGGGTGGCTTCCGTCGATGATCTCTGCGCCGGGCAGGTGCCGTGACAGGTCGCCGAGCTCCCGTCCGAGGTGGGCGTTGTCGGTGAAGTCGAAAAGCACGATGCCCCGTTCCGAAGCGATGGCGGTCATCTCCCCCAGCGGGGTGCCGACCGTTTGCCGGACAAGGATCACAGGGGAGTCGTTCAAACCGGTGTCGTTATTTTTAGAACATGAAGGAGAGGCCGATGTTGACCTGCTGCACGTTAGGCCCTTCGTCGGAGGCAAAGATGCTCTGGGGATAGTACCGGGCCGAAAGGGCCACCCATTTGTAGCCGACGTTGCATTCCACGCCGTAATGGAAATTGCGCAGGTTCAGTCCGTTGTGCTGTTTCTTGGTGTGCATGTCGCCGTCCGCGTCGCGGTATTTGACTTTGGTGTGCCCCTGCAGGCGCACGCCCCCGATCACACCGAAGTTGACGAATCCGGGCGCTCGCCGTCCGTTTTTGCTGCGCCCGAACTGGAATTCGGCCAGCAGCGGGATATTCAGGTAAACGGTGGTCAGTTTGGATTTTTTCAGGTCGATGCCCGCTTCGTCGTACTTCAGATCGGGTACGATATAGCCGGACGGGTCCTGGGTCAGGGTGATGTTTTTGTCGAAGCGGAAGTTGTTCATCTCCAGCCCCAGGCCGGTAATCAGCCCGAAGTGGCGGTTGGAGACGATAACGAGGTCGGCGAAATTGACGTTCACGCCGATGGATTTCGGGGTCTGGCGCAGGTATCCCGCTCCGTCCGGCAGGCTGAGGCTCCCCAGGTTCTTGACCAGACCGTTGTAATAGATGCCGACGCCGGCCCAGTGGCCGCCGTGCCATTTCCACCGCTTGGGCGGCCGCGCGGAGCTGCTGTACGAGTCGTCGCCGGAGTAGTCCGTGAAGTTATAGTTGTCGGTAGTCTGATCTTCCGCCTCGTGAACGCCGACTTTGCGGATAACGAGCCCTTCGGACTCGAAGGCGATGGTGTCGACGGCTTCCGTTTCCTGTGCCGCTGCGGGCAGCGCGATCAGGCCGGCCGCCAGTGCCGGAATGATAAAGGAAAGTTTTTTCATGGTTCTCTGTTTTATCACGCGCCGGAGCACCGGCGGTATTTTTTGCAGGGTATATGAACAAATATACGGTTTTTCGGGGAATATGCCACCCTGCGGATAAGAAAATTCCGCAAAAGTCGTGCCGCGTCTCCCCCTTCCGTATCCCCGTCACTCCCGTACGCAGCGGACGGAAAGAGCCGAGGCGCGGGAGGCGGTGCTTATGGCGTCGTCGTACGGGAATACGGTGGTCGGGACGATGGTCAGGAAATAGGCGGTTTTCGTGGGGCTGATGGTGCTGGAACGCCAATAGCCGTATCTGCCGGCCTCCACGATCTCGGAGGTGAACCCGAAACGGCTGCCTGTGGCGGGGTACCAGCAGGTGGTGCTGTGCGCCGGATCGGAAAAAAAGCAGAAGCCTGCCGCGGCTCCTTCCTCGAAGTCGGGGGCGGTGGCGTTAGGGGTTCCGGCCGCGGCCTGTTCGACGCAGAAAAACGACCACGGGCTAAGTTCCTCCGCACCGCTTCGCGGCACCCGCCACCCCGCCGGACAGGGGTCGTAAAGCGTCTTCAAATCGTCCCGCCAAAGCAAGGCGTTCTGGGGCGATGTCCAGTCCCAGTTGTTGGCCGCGGCGGTGAAATAGAAGCCGGATAGGGATCAACAGCCGATCCCGGCGTCCCGTTCCGCCTGGTCGTAGCCCTGGCTGAGCTCGGCAAAGGCTTCGGCGACGGTGTCGATGCGGCTCGCCTTGTAGGCGTTGGCCCCGGCAAAGGCGAAGCCGCCCTGCATGTTGCCCCGGTAGGCGTTGTAGAGGGCGATCATGATGCAGTACGGGCTGCGGCTGATGTCGCAGGTCTTGATGCAGTGGAACGGGCAGCTGGCGGGCTGTTTCTGCCCGTCGCGCACCTTGACCATAAAAGGGCTCACGATAGCCCGCCCCGGCATCCCCACCGGGCTTTTGATGATCTCGACGTCCGCCTGCGCAGCGTCGAGGTAGGCTTGCTTGAACGCAGCCGAGGCGTCGCACTCGGCGGTGGTCACGAAGCGGCTGCCCATCTGCACGCCTGCCGCGCCGAGCCGCATGATGCGGTAGATGTCCTCGCCGGTGTAGATGCCCCCGGCGGCGATCACGGGGATCGCGACGCCGTATCTCTCTTCGAAAAAGCGCACCTGCTCGATCACCTTCGGCAGGATATTTTCGAGGGCGAAGTCGGGGTCTTGGATCTCGTCGAGTTTGTAGCCGAGGTGGCCTCCCGCTTTGGGGCCCTCCACGACGATGGCGTCGGGCAGGCGGTCGTAATTGTTTTTCCACTTCTCGCAGATCACTTTGGCGGCGCGGGCCGACGAAACGATGGGGGCGAGTTTGGTGGCGCTCCCTTCGGGGAGGTAGGAGGGCAGGTCGAGCGGCAGCCCGGCGCCGGAGAATATGATGTCGGCCTTTTCGGTCACGGCGGTGCGCACCATGTCGCCGAAATTGGTCATGGCCACCATGACGTTGACGCCGATGATGCCTTTGGCTTTTTCGCGGGCTTTGCGGAGCTCTTCTTTGAGCCCGAGTATGGCGGCTTCGAGGTAGTTGGGGGAGAGGTCTTTGTGGATGAGGCCGAGCCCGGCGCACGAGATGACGCCGATTCCGCCCTGGTCCGCTACGGCCGCGGCCAGGCCCGACAGCGATACGCCTACGCCCATGCCGCCCTGAATAATTGGGAAACGGGCCAGCAGGTCGCCGATCTTGAGTGATTTCATTCGAATGGGGTTGCGCGGCACGGGGCCGCGGGTAAACAGTAAAGCGCCCGACGCCATCGGAGCGTCGGGCATTTTAACTAACGGTTGGATGGGTACAAAAGTATAACGAAATCCGGGATTTCCGCCATCTGGCTGTTTTTATTTCAGTTTTGGGCCGTTTTTGTGTCGGTCGGGAATCCGGGCCGGCCCGCGTTATTTCAGTCCCCGGCGGCGCAGCAGCGGCTCTTTCAAAGGCTCGGCGCCGCGGAAGTCGCGGTAGAGCACGTCGCCGTCGGCGGTGCCTCCGCGGCTCAGCATGGTGCGGAATTTAGCGGCGATCTCCGGGTTGAACAGGTCGCCGGACTCCACATAGGCGTCGAAGGCGTCGGCATCGAGCACTTCGGCCCAGATGTAGCTGTAATAGCCCGAAGAGTATCCGCCGCTGAAGATGTGCTGGAAATAGGTGGACTTGTACCGCGGTTCGATCTGCGGGATCATCCCCAGTTTGCCCATCGAAGCGGCCTCGAACGCCGTCACGTCGATCGGCTGCCCGGCGGTCAGGGTGTGGTAGTCCATGTCCAGCACCGAAGCGCCGAGGTATTCCACCGTGGCGAAGCCCTGGTTGAACAGGCCGCTGCGGGCGATCTTCTCGGCCATTTCCGCCGGGATCGGCTCGCCGGTCTGGTAGTGCCGGGCATAGAGGGCCAGCATCTCAGGCTGTACGGCCCAGTTTTCCATCACCTGCGAAGGCAGCTCGACGAAGTCGCGCTCCACGCCTTTCAGCCCGCGGTAGGGTACCATCGAGAAGAGCTGGTGCAGGCCGTGGCCGAACTCGTGGAAGAAGGTGTTCACTTCGTCGAGGGTCAGCAGGGCCGGCGCGTCGGCGGTCGGTTTGCTGAAGTTGCAGACGATCGACACGACGGGCGCCACGCGCCGTCCCGTCGAATCGTAGGACTGGCTGCGGAAGGTGGTGCACCACGCCCCGACGCGCTTCCCTGCGCGGGGGTGGAAGTCGAGGTAGAGTACGCCGAGGCTGGTCGTCCCGTCGGTGTCGATCACTTCGAATACGCGGTTGTCAGGATTATATTTCGGTATGTCGGTCAGTTCGCGGAAGGTGATGCCGTAGAGTTTGTTGGCCAGCCCGAACACGCCGTTGCGCACGCTGTCGAGCGCGAAATAGGGCCGCAGCTCGTCTTCGTTCAGGTCGTACTTGGCCTTGCGGAGTTTTTCTGCGTAAAACCACCAGTCCCAGGAGGCAAAAGTGCTGTCGCCGGTCTCTTTGATTTTGATCTCCCGCATCTCGGCCAGTTCACCCTTGGCACGCTCCAGGGCCGGCGTCCAAAGCTCGTTCAGCAAGGCGTACACCGCCTCCGGCGTCTTGGCCATCTGGCGATCCAATACATAGGCCGCGTGGGTCGGGTACCCCAGCAGGTTGGCCCGCGTGAGCCGCAGGTTGGCGATGGAGTCGATCACAGCCTTATTATCCCGCCCGTCGTTGTGGTCGCAGCGAGTGAGGTAACCTTTGTAAAGTTTTTCGCGCAGGCCGCGGTTCTCAGCGTATTGCAGGAAGGGGATCATGCTGGATTTGTCCAGCGTGAAGGCCCATTTACCCTCTTCGCCGCGGCTTCCCGCTTCATGCGCCGCGGCGTCAACGACGCTCTGCGGCAGCCCTTTCAGGTCGTCCTGATTGTCGATAATAAGGACGAATTCGCCGTTGTCTCCCCGCAGGTTCCGCCCGAAGCGGATGGAGAGCATAGATAATTGCTCGTCCACCTGACGCAATTTGGCCTGGTCGTCGGCCGAAAGTTCGGCGCCGCTGCGCACGAAACCCCGGTACATCTTTTCGGTCAGCCGCCGCTGGAGGCTGTCGGCGCAAAGGCTGTCGCGCCCTTCGTAGACCGCCTTGACGCGGGCGAAGAGTTTCGGGTTGAGGCTGATGTCGCTGTTGTGGCGCGTCAGCATGGGCGACACTTCGCCCTGTATCTGTTCCAGTTCGGAGGTCATGTCTGTCCCGGTCACGCACCCGAACACGGATGAAACGCGGCGCAGGAACTCGCCGCTGTTATCATAGGCGAGGATAGTGTTCTCGAAAGTCGGTGCGTCGGGGTTGTCCACGATGGCGTCGATCTCGGCCTTTTCGCGGGCCATGCCTTCGGTGAAGGTGGGGATATAGTATTCGGGCCGGATCTGTTCGAAAGGGGGCACCCCGAACGGGGTTTCCCATTCGGAGAAGAAAGGATTGTCGGTGCCGGAGGTTTTGGGGCCGCAGGAGGTGAGCGCTGCGGCCGCGCAGAGGGCGGTCATGACGAGTCGGTTCACTTTTATTTGGTGTTTATCAGGTTTGAGTTGTACTTTTGTTTTATCGTACGGTTATTATTATCGGGCGCAGCCTGTGGAAGCCGGCAATTTATTGCGGGCCTCCGCGGGGGGAGGCTGCGGCCCGTCCGCTGACGCGGATATAATATAACTGTAGGAACAAAAGTACGACTTATTTTTTAGCGGAAAAACAACGATGCATCTTTTCTATACGCCTGATATGACGGACGCTGCGATTTACCGGCTGGGGCCGGAGGAGTCGCGGCACGCGGTGGGGGTGCTGCGGCTGCGGGCGGGGGACGCGGTGCAGCTGACCGACGGGCGGGGGCTGTGGTGTGCGGGGGAGGTGATGCCGGGCAGTACGGCGAAGGAGTGTTGCGTGCGGATCGTTTCGCGGGAGGAAAACCACGGGCGCAGGCCGTACCGATTGCATGTGGCGATCGCCCCGACCAAGAATTCGGACCGTTACGAGTGGTTCCTAGAAAAGGCCACCGAGATCGGCATCGACCGGATCACGCCGATCCTGTGCGAGCATTCGGAGCGCAAGGTGCTCAGGCGGGACAGGGGGGAGAAGATCGTGCTGAGCGCGGTGAAGCAGTCGCTGAAGGCTTATGTGCCGCGGCTGGACGAGCTGACCTCTTTCCGGGATTTTATGGCGGCGGATACATATTATAAGGAGCGTTTCGTGGCATACTGCGACGAGGGGGCGCCGCTGGCGGAGCGGGTGGGGCTTTTTCCGGTCATGTCGGCTGCGGCGACTGCCGGCAAACGGGAGTTTTGCGTGCTGATCGGGCCGGAGGGGGATTTCTCGCCGGAAGAAATACAGATGGCGCGCGGTGCGGGGTTCGTGCCGGTGACGCTGGGCGAGAGCCGCCTGCGCACGGAGACGGCGGGGGTGATGGCGGCGGCGATGGCGCAGCTGGCGGCGGTGTAAATTCGGATAACAATTTGTGTGGCATGACAATCGGAGATATTTTTCCTTTCCTTACCTTGAGCGCGGTGCTGGTCTTCGCGGCGCCGGGGACGCGGTTCAAGGGGATCGTGGCTGCGGTGGCGATCGCTGCCGGGGCGGTGATTGCCGCCGTTGCGGGCGTGACGACGATCGTTTTCCCGGAGATCGCGGCGGGGCCGGGAGCCTGGATGCCGGGGCTGGATGCGTTGGGGGGCGTTTTCGCGCTGGCTGTGGCCATCGCGGGAGTGGCGTGCTCGCTCTATGCGGTGGGCTATATGCCGGGCCATGCGGCGGGAAAGAGCCATACGCAGGTGAGGTTGCATTTCGCTTCGCTGGTGGTGCTTTTCTATTCGATGCTGGGGGTGGTGACGGCTTCCGCGGCCTACGGGTTCCTGTTCTGGTGGGAGCTGATGACGCTCAGCTCGTTCGTGCTGGTAATGTTCGACGCGCAGCGCAAGGAGGTGCTGCACGCGGCGGTGGGCTACCTGGTGCTGATGCACATCGGATTTTTTATGCTGTTGGGGGCTTTCTCTACCTCCGGAGTCTCGGCGGGGGGCTGCTCTTTTTTTACCGGCGAAGGGATGACGGTGCCGGTGTTTTTGCTCTTTCTGGCGGGGTTCGGGCTGAAAGCGGGGATTTTCCCGCTCCATATGTGGCTGCCGGTGGCGCATCCGGCGGCGCCGTCGCATGTCTCGGCGATGATGTCGGGGGTGATGATCAAGATGGGGATCTACGGGATCGTGCGGGCGGCGCTGGCTTTGCGGCCGGAGGCGCTCTTCGCGATGGGGCTGCTGGTTTTCGCGCTGGGGGCGGCGATGGCGGTGTTCGGCATCGCGCGGGCGGCGGTGCAGACCGATCTGAAACGGCTGCTGGCCTATTCTTCCATTGAAAATATCGGAATTATCTGCCTGGGGATCGGCCTCGGGATGCTGGGTCGGGGGCTGGACAGCGATTTTATCGCTTATGCGGGCTTCGGCGGGGCTTTGCTGCATGTGCTGGGACATTCGAATTACAAGGCGATGCTTTTCATGGGGGCGGGTTCGGTGGTTGCGGCGACACGTCACCGGGATATGAACCGGCTGGGCGGCCTGCTCCGGCGGATGCCGGTGACGGGGATTCTTTTCCTGCTGGCGGCGATGGCGGCCTGTGTGGTGCCGGGGCTGGCGGGGTTCACGTCGGAGTTCGTCTTGTTCGACGGCCTGTTCGGTTCCATTACGCGGGGCGAGCTGACGGTAGTGTCGGTGGCGGGGATCGTGGCGCTGGCTCTGGCGGGGGGACTGACGCTGATGACCTTTACCAAGGCGTATGGGATTACGTTCCTGGGTAATCCGCGCAGCTGTGCGGCGCGGGATGCCAAAGAGGTGGGGATAGTCATGCTCTTGGCGCAGGCGTTGCCGCTGGCTGGGATTCTGGTGGGGCCGTTGCTCTATCCGTACCTGGTGCTGGAAAATGCGGACGCGCTGTTCGGGGCGCGCTACTATGCGCAGCCGGTGATCGGCACGATGGTGACGGTCGAACTGGTCATGGGGGGAGTGGCGCTTTTTACCGCGGGATTGGTGGGGCTAAAGGTGTGGCTGAACCGCCGTTCGGGCGTGGCGGCGGTGCGCAGGCCGACGTGGGGTTGCGCCTTTACGGCGCCGAATAAGCGGATGCAGTACACGGCGTCGTCCTATAACCGGGAACTCCAGACGATGCTGGGCGAACGGGGGGCGGAACGGCAGGTGCGGGAGCTGGCGGAGGAGGAGATCTTCCCGAAGGGGCATACGTTCTCGACGGAGGAGAGGGACAGCACGGCGCGGGCGGTGACGCGGTGGATCTCGCACCAGCTGCGCCGCTGGACGGCGCGGCTGGCGCTGTTCCAGACGGGCAAGACGAACCATTATGTGCTGCATGCCCTGCTGCTTCTGGGGCTGGTGCTGGTGCTGACGCTGTGCGGGGTGTTGTAACGGTTTTGAATGGAAGATGGCTATGATACCTTTAATATTGATTCTGGTGAGCGCCTTGTTCGTGAAGGGGGTGATCAACAAGACGCGGGCGCGGCTGGCGGGGCGAACGGGCTGCCGCTTTTTCCAGCCTCTGCTGACGGTGGGGGTGCTGTTGGGCAAGGGGGAGATTTACAGCACGTCGTCCACGTGGCTGACGCGGGTGGCTCCGGCGGTCTGTCTGGCGGCGACCCTCGGCGCGGCGCTGTTGCTGCCGCTGGGGATTTTCCCGGCGGTCATTGGTTTCGACGGGGATTTCATCCTGTTCGCCTACCTGTTGGCGCTAAGTAAACTGGCGCTGGTGCTGACGGCGTTGGAGAGCGGGAGCAGTTTCCAGGGGATGGGCTCGGCGCGGGAGGTGCTCTTCTCGATGCTGGTGGAACCGTGCTTTTTCCTGCTGGTGGGGACGCTGGCTATGGTCACGGGCTGCGGGTCGTTCAGCGCGATCTTCGCGAAGTTCGACAATATGTCGGTCAACCTGCTGATGCTGTCGCTGATACTGGCTTACGCTTTCCTGAACGTGGCGCTGGCGGAGAACGGGCGGCTGCCGGTGGACGACACGCGGACGCATCTGGAACTGACGATGGTACACGAAGCGATGGTGCTGGATCTGTCCGGGGCTGACCTGGCGTTCGTGCAGGTGGCGGGGTGGCTGAAGCTGTCGATGTGGGGGATGCTGGTGGTGAACATGCTGATCCCGGCGCGGACGGCGGGTTGGCTGCTGGTGGCGTGGTTTCTGGTGGCGATGGCGGCTTATGGGGTGGTGATCGGCCTGATCGAGTCGCTGATGGCGCGTAACCGGATGACCAAGAATGCGACCTATCTGGTGACGGTGTCGGCGATCGGCCTGCTGGGGTTCGCGGTGGCCTATGTGCTGTTGACGAGCGGGTTGTAACTGATAATAGTAGCTGCCTGTGTTCGCGGTGCATCTCTGCGAATTCAGCCCGGAGCCAGCGGGGGCGTATAGGGTAGTTACAGCTAATAAAACAGCCGACGGCTGCGCGTCGGCGGCGATCTCACGCTCGGCGCGAGCACGCGCACCGGGCGCCCGGCACGAACCGAAAAACTGTCGCAAAGCGGCTTTGTCCGGCGGGGCCGAAGATAAAGAAATTAGAAAACAGAAGATATGTTGCTGTTGTTCATCATCATTTACGCCGTGTCGCTGCTCTACCTGGCGGTGACCGAGCGGTTCCGGCATTACGCGTGGCTGGTGGGGTTGCAGGGGTGGCTGCTGATGGGGATCGCGCTGATGCAGCTCGGCCCGGGCGAAAGCTGGGGCGCCAAAGTGTTCGTGGTCGCGGAGACGCTCCTGTGCAAAGGGATACTGGTGCCGTACCTGCTGTTCCGCATTATCCGCAACACGCGGATCAACCGGGTGAGCCGCAAGTCGATGTCGGCGTTCGTCTCGATCCTGCTGTCGGCGCTGGCGCTGGTGGCGAGCCTCTCCATTACGCACTGGGTGGGTGATTCGCAGGCCAATACGCTCTTCTTCGGGGTGTCGCTGTTGTTCACGATACCTTGGCGTCCGCACATCTTATTTAATAAGAAGTCGGCAAAGGGGCTGCTGCTCATTACCACGCGGCAGCGGATTTTCTCGCATCTGGTGGGGTTCCTCATCATCGAAAATGCGGTGTTCCTCTTTTCGCTGGCGGTGGGGGCCGAGCTGCCGATGCTGGTCAATGTCGGCATCCTGCTCGACATATTGATGGGGGTGCTGATGCTGGGGCTGTTCCTCTCGAAGATCGGCGACCGGCTGCCGAATCTCGACAACGAAAAACTGTCGTCCATAAAAGACTGATAAGATGCTGATTAACCTGTTGATCATATCTCTCCTGACCGTCCTGTTCGTGGTGTTGTCGCGGCGGCGCATCTACGTGCAGTTCTTCGCCCAGCTTTTTTTCCTCGTGCAGGTGGCTTTCGCCACGTGGGCGGTGCTGAACCGGGAAACGACGGCGCTGATCTATTTCACTTTCGATACGCTGGGGGTGACCTATTACGTGCTGATGGTGCTGGTGGGGTGGATTGCCTGCTGGCAGAGCGGCCGTTACCTTGACCGGGAGTCGCTCCGCGAGTGCAAGATATACCTGGTCTCGCTGATCGCACTGAACCTGGCGCTGACGGGGGTATACTTTGCCAATAACATTACGGTGACGTGGATCTTTCTGGAGGCGACGACGCTGGCGGCAGCGGGGCTGACCTATCACCGGCGCACGATGCGAAGTCTGGAGGCGACTTGGAAATACATTTTCGTCAGCTCGGTGGGGATCGCGGTGGCTTATCTGGGTATTCTGCTTTTGAGCACGGTCGCAGCGTCGGGAGCGGAGGGCGGCGCAGGACATGTGGCCGACCTGTCGTATGCGGGACTGACGCAAGCGATCGCCGCAGGGGCGGGGAACGGGCTGTATGTCAAGTTGGCCTTTCTGTTCATTCTGGTGGGGTACAGCTCTAAACTGGGGGTGTTTCCTTTCTGCACGGTGGGGGTCGATGCGAACCACAGCGCGCCGACGCCGGCGTCGGCGTTCATCTCTTCGGCTTTGGTCGGGGGCGGCTTCGTGGCGCTGCTGCGGGTTTATAAGGCGGTGCAGGGGTCGGCTCCGCTGGCGGCGTGGGCGGAACATGTGCTGCTGCTGGTGGGGGGATTGTCGCTGGTGATGGCGGCGGTCTACCTGGGGCGCACGCGGAACCTCAAGCGGCTGG
>CANQXP010000039.1 GCA_947627885.1 uncultured Rikenella sp. | reverse complement strand
GGGGGATTCCGGTGATGCAAAAGACGGGATTTCCGGTGGTGATGGACATCACCCACTCGTTGCAGCAGCCGAACCAGAGCAGCGGCGTGACGGGGGGACATCCGGAG
Source organism: uncultured Rikenella sp. (assembly GCA_947627885.1). Taxonomy (GTDB): domain Bacteria; phylum Bacteroidota; class Bacteroidia; order Bacteroidales; family Rikenellaceae; genus Rikenella. The sequence goes on along the minus strand of CANQXP010000039.1, from coordinate 21,610 downwards.
ATGATCGAAACGATCGCGCGGGCGGCGATCGCGGCGGGGGTCGACGGGTTGTTCGTTGAGACGCATCCGAATCCGGCATGCGCTTTGTCGGACGGTGCCAATATGCTGCCCCTCGACCGCATGGAGGAGATGTTGGAGAGGCTGGTTGCACTGCGGAAGACTATACAGTCATTTTAATTAATTGGGGAATCAGGTAAACTTCGATATGGACGATAACAACATACCCGCGGCCGAAGGCGGCAAGCGGGAACAGATCATCGAGACTTTGAAAACGAAATCGGCTTTGCTGCAACATATTTTCGACAACACGCAGCAGGTGTTCGGGCAACTCAAGGAGATTTTGCAGGAGTATGCGGTGGAGGTGAACGAACAGCTGGAGGGGGCTACCGACAAGCGAGTCAAGCTGGAGTACCGCGACCGGGGGAAATTCGAAGCGCAGCTGCAGCTGGCGGGGGACATCCTGATCTTCAGCATGCACACCAACGTTTTCCAGTTCGAGCGCGAGAACATCATCTGGCAGAACTCCTATGTGAAGCAGGACAAGCAGAATGCCTACTGCGGGGTGATCAACATATACAACTTCCTGGCCGACTCGTTCAAATACAACCGGTCGGCGGACGAAGGGTACCTGGTGGCGCGGATATTTATCAACCGGGACTTCCAGTACATGGTCGAGGGGAAACGCCAGGTGACCTACCGGCACGACAATTTCGGGCAGGGCGCCATCACGCCGCAGGCGCTGACCGAGATCATCGAGAACACTATGGCATACACTTTGGATTTCGATCTGTTGGTGCCCCCGTACGATGCGGTCAAGCTGGTGACGGTGGACCAGATGAATACCAAGATTGAGAACTCGAAATTGCAAACAGGCAAACGGCTGGGGTATCAGTTCCGGTCAGACGATGTGTAGATGCGGACATATCGCCCTACTACTTTTATGCTTTAGCGTCGCCTCGTTCGCCTATGGACAGGCGCCCCCGCCTGCGGCCGAGCCGTCATTGCCGGTCAATTACGACGGGCAGATGCACAGCGACACGGCCGTGGTGCCGATCAACTACCGGGAGCAGACCGAAAAGGCAGACGCTTTTTACGACACGCTCCGCCACCGGCAATATAAAAACCCGCTGACCCGCTTCCTGTTCCGCTCCCTGATCAAAAGCCGCAATTCCAGCGACGAGGGGCCGCCGATGCTCGATTTCAAGCGTAACCGGAACTATTTCGAGACCTATTCGGGCAAGCATATCACAGCGATCCATATTACGCAGGCCAATGTCTTCTCGCCGCGCGACCCTGCCGAAAAAGTCGGCTGGGTGCAGCGGTTGATCGATAAAGTCCACATCCGTACCAAACAGAAACAGTTGGTCCAGAACCTGCTTTTCAAAGCGGGCGATACGATCAACCCGTATGTCATGGGGATCAACGAGGAGCTGCTCCGCAGCTTGCCTAACCTCTCGACCGCCTATTTCGTGATTATGCCCGATCCGCACGATTCGACGGGGGTGACGGTCAATATCTTCGCGCGCGACAACTGGTCGATCAGCGCCGACGGGCGGCTGGGAAGCGTCGAGAACAACCTTTCGGTCTTCGACCGGAATTTCCTGGGTACGGGCGACGAACTGAAACTGATCTTCACCAGCGAGAAAGGGCTCAAAACTATCGGTACGGAGATCAATTACACGGCCCGCAACCTGCTCGGGTCGTTTACCGACGTGACGGTCAAAATGGGCGTCGGGGCCAATAGCAACATCGGGCAATTTACGGTGGATCGCCCTTTTATCCTGCCCTCCGACTGGGCATTCGGTTTCAACGCGGGACGGGCCTACAAGCGGGAAGAGCTGATCCTGACCGATACCTCTTATTACATCAACCGTTTCAAAGTGGACGGTTGGATCGGGAAATCCTGGTGTCTGAACTGGCATAACGGGACCAGCGTCTACATAGCGGCTTCGTTGGGCAAAGAGCAGTACAGCAACCGGCCGCCGATCACCGAGAGTCTGAACCCGTATTACCACAACAGCGATCTTTTCCTGTTCAGCCTCGGTTTTGCCCGGCGAAATTATTTCCAGGGCAATATGATCTACGGATACGGCCGTACCGAGGACATTGCTTACGGCTTCCGAGTGGAGTTGGTGGCGGGCCGGGAATGGGAGGAAAAACTCGGGCGAAGGGATTACCTCGGTATGCGGGGCTACTGGGGGAATTTGGTCGGGGATCATTACGTCGAGGCCGGGGCGGCTCTCGGCTCGTTCTTTACTTCCGACCACAAGTTGCAGCAGTCGGTCATTAGCAGCCATATCAAATACTTCACGCCTTTGCTGCGTGTGCGGACAAGTTATATCCGGCAGTTCGGCGTCCTGTCGGCGACCATGGGTTTCAACCGGATGGAAGGTGAGCGCGAGGCGCTGCGGTACGAAAAACGCCAGGGGCTCGGCATCCGGGGATTGGAAACCAACTCTTGGTTATCGGGCTATAACCGGCTGACGATGAGTTCCGAAACCGTGCTGTTCACCCCCCTGTTCCTCTACCATTTCCGGTTCGCTTTTTTTATGTTCGGCGATGTCGGCTGGATGGGTTACAACAATAACCTGTTCCGGAACCGCTTTACGGGAGCGATCGGCGCCGGTGTCCGCATCAAAAACGAGCGACTGATATTCAACAATATACAGATCCGTTTGGGCTATGCTTTCAACCGGCCGCCAGAGGTGGGATACAGCTATTTCACCATCTCGAACGAGCAGGATTTCCAGGAAACCGCTTTCGCACCGGGCCAGCCCCAGATTGTCCCCTATCGCTGATCTATGGCATAGTTTATGCACGTCTGAAGGGTATTACAAACCTTTAAAATCACATACTATGTCAGTACTGGTGGGGCAAAAAGCCCCTGTATTCAAAGCTACGGCGGTGGTGAACGGCGGCGAGATCGTTCAGGAATTTTCGCTGGAGCAATATTTGGGTAAGAAATATGTCCTTTTTTTCTTTTATCCGGCCGATTTCTCGGCGGTCTGCCCGACCGAGATACTTGCTTTCCAGGAGTTGATGGTGGAGTTCGACAAACGGAACGTGGCCGTTGTGGGCTGTTCGGGCGACTCGCATTTCGTGCATCAGAAATGGCTCTCCATCCCGGTGAACCAAGGGGGTATCGAAGGGGTGAAATACCCGCTGGTGGCCGATCCGGCCAAGACGATCATGCAGAATTACGACGTTCTGGCAGGGGATTATCTTTATAACGAGAACGGCGAGGTGACGTTCCAAGGGCCTGCGATGGCTTACCGGGGCAGTTTCCTGATCGACAAGGAGGGCGTCGTGCGGCACCAGGTGGTTAACGACCTGCCATTGAGCCGCAGCACGGAGGAGACTCTGAGGATGATCGACGCTTTGCAGCATTTCGAAGAGTACGGCGAAGCCTGCCCGATCAATTGGCACAAAGGCGACAAAGGGATCAAATAAATCCCTCCCCGCTAAAATAGAGAGGCCGGTGGAAATTTCCACCGGCCTCTCTACATTCATAGTATTCGTACAATTTATGCTTCGACCTTTTCTTCCAGCACCATTTTGAAATAACCCAGGCTGTCCGGGTCGAACTCGTTGATGTAGCTCAGATGGGCGTTGCATTTCGCCTGCCCTTCCTTGATGAAGGCGATGGCCGAAATGCGGTACTCCTCCCCTACTTCCGGATGGCTGGCTTGCTGGAGCAGAAGATGCCCCATAACGATATAGCCTCCCATTTCGACCAAACGGCGCGCATGGAAATCGAGCAGGTCGGCATCGTTCCCCTCCTTCGCCGAGGCTTCCTGCACGGCTTTCACCGCCTCTTCGTACTGTTCGCGCATCGTCACCAGCGTGCGGTAATGCATATCCAGCTCAGGCACCGGCTTAACGGCCTCATACCCTTGCATTTGACCCAGCAACACCCCGGTCGTCACCCCCCGGATCGCCGCCACCACCTGCAACTGCGAAGTCCCTTCGTAAATGGTGGTGATACGCGCATCGCGGTAGATACGCTCGATGGCGTAGTCTTTCATAAAACCGGATCCCCCGTGGATCTGCAACGAATCGTAGGCTACGCTGTTGCTGTATTCCGACGAGAAAAGTTTCAGCAGCGGCGTGTAGGCATCCGCCAGTTTCTGGTACTTTTTCATCTCGTCGCGCTCCTCTTTTTCGAGTTTGCGCTCCTTTTCGATGTGGAAATAGTTCTTGTAAACATCCACGAACCGCGCCGTTTCGTACAGCAAAGCCCGGCTCGCCTGCAACCGCGCCTTCATATTGGTCAGCAACTCGTAAACCGCCGGGAACTGAATGATCGGTTTACCGAATTGTTCCCGCTCGTTGGCATATTTCAGCGCCTCACGGTACGCCGCCTCCATAATCCCGACCGACTGCGCCCCGATCCCCAGGCGCGCCGAGTTCATCAAGGCCATCACATATTTGATAAGCCCCATCTTCCTGTCCCCGACCAGTTTGGCCGGCGCATTGGTAAAGACCAGCTCGCAGGTCGGCGAGCCGATGATCCCCAGCTTGTGTTCGATGCGCCGCACCTTGACCGCCATGTGTTTTTTATCGTACACGAACAGCGAAAGCCCGCGCGCATCGGTTGTCCCCTCCTCTGACCGGGCCAAAACCAGTGAAATGTCGCCGTCGCCGTTGGTAATAAACCGTTTCACGCCGTTCAGCAGCCATTCCCCCGGTTTGTCCGGATTCGGCGTAGCCTTCAGCATCACCGCCTGCAAGTCGGAACCAGCGTCCGGCTCGGTCAGGTCCATCGCCGCCGTCGCTCCTGCGTTGATCTGCGGCAGGTATTCCGCGTTGATCTCCTCGCTGGCGAATTCGTGCAGTGTTTCGGCACAGTCCTGTAAGCCCCATATATTCCCGAAGCCGGCATCCGCACGGCTGACCAGTTCGCAGGTCATCACATACGGCACGAGCGGAAAATTCAGCCCCCCGAACCGCCGCGGTAACGAAATCCCGTAAACGCCCGCCTGCGTCAGCATTTCGTGGTTCTGTTGCGTTCCTTTGGCGTAGATCACCCGGTCGTTTTCGACGCGCGGCCCCTCCTTGTCCACCGAGTCGGCATTCACGGCAATGGTGTTCGCCGCCACGTCGCCCACGATATCGAGTACTTTCTTGTAGCTGTCGATCGCATCCTCGTAATCCACCGGCGCATAATCGTACGTACCCTTATCCCTGAACCCCTGTTCCTTGAGGTCCACGATCTTTTTCATCAGGGGATGGTCCAGATGAAACTGTATATCTTTATTGTCTGAGAAGAAGTTAGCCATATCTCTGTTACTTGCTGTTCTGTTTGTAATATTTGATCATTTTCGGGATCACGCTGTTCACATCCCCGATGATCGCATAGTCGGCGATCTTGTTGATCGGCGCTTCCGGATCGGTGTTGATCGAGATTACCATCGAGCTGCCGTCCATGCCCGCCGTATGCTGTATCTGGCCCGATATGCCGCAGGCGATATAGAGTTTCGGCCGCACCGTTACCCCGGTCTGACCAATCTGCCGCTCATGCTCCGCAAACCCGGCGTCGACCGCCGCACGCGAGGCCCCTACTTCCGCACCCAGCACTTCGGCCAGCTGGTAAAGCAGCCCGAACCCATCCTTGGAACCCATGCCGTATCCGCCCGCGACGATAACCGGCGATCCTTTGATATTGATTTTCCGCTCCTCCATCTCCCGCGCCACGATCTTCACGGCAAAGTCAGTGTCGTTCAGGTACTTTTTGTAATCGACGATCTTCACTTCCGCATTTTTAGCCTCATTGGCCGGAACGGGCTCCATCTTCATCACCCCTTCGCGCACCGTGGCCATCTGCGGCCGGTGATCCGGATTGATGATCGTCGCAATGATATTCCCCCCGAAAGCCGGACGGATCTGGTACAGCAAGTCCTTATACTCCTTCCCCGTCCTTGCCTCCATATGGTCGCCGATCTCCAGCGACGTGCAGTCCGCAGTCAAACCGCTGTGCAGCGCAGAAGAGACCCGCGGTGCCAGGTCGCGCCCCGTACAGGTAGCGCCGAACAAAGCGATCTGGGGCTGTTCTTCCTTGAAGACCCCGCAGATAATAGCCGCATGGGGCAGAGTCCGGAACGGCGCAAGCTCCTCCCCGTCGGCCACATGCACGATTTCCGCCCCGTAAGTCGCCAGTTGCTTTTCGATCCCCTGAAGATTGTGCCCGATAGCCAAAGCCTCGACTTGGCACCCCAGGGTTTTCGCCAAAGTCCGCGCCTTGGTCAGAAGTTCCAGCGAAACGTCGGCCACTTTCCCGTCCTCGATCTCGCAGTAAACGAATATATTGTTCATAGTGATTTCTTTTGGTGTGTGAGTTTAGGTAAGCGACATTAACCGATTGTATGCGAAGCGATCAGCTCTTTCATAAGTCCCTCTATTTCGGCGTCTTCCCCAGTCAGGTGCTTCGCTTCCTTGGCTTGGAACACGATGTTCTCGATCTTCTTCACCTTGGTCGGCGATCCGCTCAGCCCCAGCGATTCCGGTTCCGCATTCACATCTGCGGCACCCCACTCCGGTATGCAGAGGTAACAGCGCTCCTTGTGCAAAGCCAGGTAATAATCTTCCTGCTGCTCCTGCACTTCGCTCACCGTGCGGGCATGCTTGTATTTCATCACCATTTTGGCATTCCGCGGCCGACACTCCGGCGCGCTCGCATTCACGGTGATGACCCCCGGCAAGCGCATCGTCACGGTCTCCACGCCGTGTTCCAAACGCCTGCGGATGGTTATTTCGCCCGACTGCACATCGATGCCGTCGATTTGCTCCGCATAGGTCACCTGCGGCAGTCCCAGTTTCTCGGCCACCTGCGGCCCCACCTGCGCCGTATCGCCGTCGATGGCCTGCCGCCCGGCGACGATTAGGTCAGGATTCGTTTTTTTGATGGCGCACGCCAAAGTATAGCTGGTCGCCAGCGTATCCGCCCCAGCGAACTTACGGTCGGTCAGCAATATGCCGCCATCCGCCCCCCGGAACATCGCTTCGCGGATAACCTCCGCCGCGCGGAACGGCCCCATGGTCAGAATGGTGATCGTCGATTTCGGGTAACGGTCTTTGATGCGCAGAGCCTGTTCCAAAGCATTCAGGTCTTCCGGATTGAAGATGGCCGCCAAAGCGGCCCGGTTGACCGTACCGTCGGCTTTCATAGCGTCCTTGCCCACGTTCCTCGTGTCGGGAACCTGTTTGGCCAGTACGACTATTTTCAGTGCTTCATTCATAAATGGTAAGTGTTTGGGTATTTTATGGTTAGTTGTTGTATTTTAATGTAATGCTTAGTCAATGCCGCGGAACATCCTTCCCCATCGCAGTCCCGTGAATATATTCTTTCCGGGAGTTATGGAGAGCCAAACGAAAGAGGCTTTTCCTTCGATATGATCCACCGGGACGAACCCCCAAAAACGGGAGTCGGCCGAGTTGTGCCGGTTGTCCCCCATCATAAAGTAGTAGTCCATTTTAAACGTATAATCCGTTGCCGGTGAGCCGTTTATGTAAATCATACTGTCCGCGTTATTTACCGTCAGAGTATTCCCTTCGTAATTGCGGATGATCCTTTCGTAGAGCGGCAGGTTTTCCGGCGTCAGCGGCACCGTCACGCCCGCCTCCGGCACCCACAGCGGCCCGAAAAGGTCTTCCGTCCACGGATACCGCTCCGGATCGTGCGGGAAGATCGACTCGCTGGGAATTCGGCTGACATAGCGCACCACCTCCGTCACCTCCGGCAGCCCCTTCATCAGCTCCACCCCTTCCGCCGTTAGCGGCATCGTGTAACGTCCCGCTTCCGCATTGTACCCCACCTCTTCCGGGTTGACGCCCAGCCGTTCGAACACTTTATTGCCGATAGGCGATGCGGCGCTTATCATATACAGGTATTGCACCCCCGGAATAACTTTCTGGGCCTTGCCGTTGACGAATACGTTCCCGTCGATCACCTGAACCGTGTCCCCCGCAACCGCCACACAGCGTTTGATATAGTTCTCGCGTTTATCCACCGGCCGGTACATGACCTTCAATTCGTCGTACACCCTATCCCGGCCCAGCGACCGCAGCAATTCGTAATAACTGGTCGTCGAAACGTCCGTCGCCAGCGACCTCCCGTACTCGTCCGGTACCGTGATCGTCCCCAACGCCACGGTATCTCCCTCCGGGAAATTGAAAACCACCACGTCGTCGTTGCGCACGACATCCCTCCCGGTTAAGCGCTTGTAAGGCCATTGTACCCAATCCACATACGACGGCGCGGTCTTGGTGAACGGCAGCGTATTCTGCACGAACGGGAACGAGATCGGCGTATTCGGCATCTTCGGCCCGTAGTGCAGCTTGCTGACGAAGATATAGTCCCCCACCAGCAGCGTCTGTTCCATCGAAGAGGAGGGGATCACGTACAGGCCGAAGAAATAGATCTTGAGCGGCACCACCACGACCACGGCGAAAAGCAATGCCTCCACCCACTCCATAACCCGCCGGAACCCGTTATGCTTTTTTTTGTAGGCGCGGTACCGGTCGAGCCAGATCCGGTTGATGTATTTGCTGATATAGATGTCGTAAATGACCGCCACGCCCAGGAGCCACAGCAGGTTCCGCGTCCAGATCACGAACCACAGGACGTAGATCAAACTCACCACCGAGAATTTGACCCACTTGTTCCCCCATATTTCGCGCAGCTTATCGATAGCCTTCATAGAATGTATTTTCGGTTAAAACCCCAGCAGGTCTTTCATGCCGTAAACTTTGCCTGTACCGCGTTTCCCGGCCAGGAATTCCGCCGCCAACACCGCCCCCGTGGCGAACCCGCTCCGGTTCTTGGCATTGTGGTCGATCGTAATCACGTCGGCGTCCGACTCCCAGACCACGGTATGGATGCCCGGCACCATCGCCCGCCGCTGGGCCGTCACCTCCAGTTTGTCCGCGTCGGTCGTCGTCCCCAGAAACCACGAGGTTTTCCGGTCGATCCCTGCCAGTATATCCTCGGCCAGCGTCACCGCCGTGCCGCTTGGGGCATCCTTTTTCTGCACATGGTGCACCTCGTTCAGCGTGACGTCGTATTCCGGGAAGCGGTTCATCATCCGGGCCAACTCCCGGTTGACGGCGAAGAAGATATTGACCCCGATACTGTAATTCGATGCATAGAAAAACGCCCCGCTCTTCTCTTTGCACAAGGCTTCCGCCTGCGGCAGTTTGTCGAGCCATGCCGTGGTGCCGCACACCACCGGTATGCCCGCATCCAGACAGGTCATGATATTCCCGAAGGCCGTCGCCGGAGTGGTGAACTCGATCGCCACGTCGCACCCCGCAAGATTTTCCGGGGTGAGCTGGTCGGTGTTATCCATATCAATAATCAGGGGAACGGTATGTCCCCGCGACACGAGTATCCGCTCGATCTCGTGCCCCATTTTGCCGTAGCCTATCAGTGCGATTTTCATAACAAGGTGAAAGTAATACATAAAAAGCTAAAAACAAAATCAGGTTTGTTTTTAGCTTTTCATATGCGTTGTACGGTGCGCCGGCGCTTACCGGACGATGGTTTCCTCGCGGTCGGGCCCCACCGAAATGATCTTGACCGGGACGCCCGTCTCTTTTTCGATAAATTCGACGTATTCCTTGAACTGGCGCGGGAAATCCTCGTACCGCCGCACACTGTTGATGTCGCAGTTCCAGCCCTCGAACTCCTTGTAGACTGGTGTGATCTCCTCATTGGTCTCATACGGGAATTCCGTCACGCGCTTGCCCCCGATTTCGTATGCCACCGCCACTTTGATGGTGGGGAAAGTGTTCAGCACGTCCGATTTCATCATGATGAGCTGCGTCACCCCGTTTATCATCGTGCTGTACTTCAGGGCCACCATATCCAGCCAGCCGCACCTGCGCTCACGTCCCGTCACGGCGCCGAACTCGTGGCCGATCCGTTGCAAATCCTGGCCCGTCTGGTCGAAAAGCTCGGTCGGGAACGGCCCGCTGCCCACCCGCGTGCAGTATGCCTTGAAAATACCGAAAACTTCCCCGATTTTATTGGGCGCCACGCCCAGCCCGATGCAAGCCCCCGCGCACACCGTGTTGGAAGAGGTCACGAACGGATAGGTTCCGTAGTCGATGTCCAGCAAAGAGCCCTGCGCCCCTTCGGCCAGGATCGCCTGTCCGTTGCCGAGCAGCCGGTTTACTTCATGTTCGCCCTCGATAATGGTGAAACGACGCAGGGTTTCGATCCCTTCAAACCACTGCGCTTCGTATTCGGCGATGTCATAGGCGAAGTCGAACTGCGCTAGCATGGCGGTATGCTTCTGTTTGAGCCGCTCGTAGCGTTCCATGAACGACGGCGAAAGGATGTCCCCGACCCGCAGGCCGTTCCGTCCGGTTTTGTCCATATAGGTCGGCCCGATTCCCTTGAGCGTCGAACCGATCTTGGCCTTGCCTTTGGCCGCTTCGCTGGCCGCGTCGAGCATCCGGTGCGTCGGCAGGATCAGGTGCGCTTTTTTGGCGATCCGGATCTTGGCCGTCACATCCACGCCCAGTTTTTCGAGTTCGGCGATCTCCTGCGAGAACATCACCGGGTCGAGCACCACGCCGTTGCCGATGATATTGATGGCGTTATCGCGGAAGATACCCGAAGGGATGGAGCGGAGCACATGGACTTTGTCGGCGAAATGCAGCGAGTGGCCGGCATTCGGGCCGCCCTGGAAACGGGCGATGACCTGGTAGTCGGGCGTGAGCACGTCCACGACTTTTCCTTTTCCTTCGTCGCCCCATTGCAGGCCGAGAACTACGTCAACTTTCATTATGGTTGTCTTTGTAAGGTAATTTGTCAGCACACTGAAAACCTCTCCCCAAAGCCGTCCGGCAGAGGGGAAAGGCGGTATTCCGGAAAATCCGGCGGGTAAAAGTACAAAAAGATGCGCTTTCCGCCAGCCGTTAAAAAATTATTTTTCTTTTTTCACCCGTTCGGTGGTCAGCTCGCCGCTCACGACGATCCCCCGGCTCATCAGGTAGCCCACGGCCCGCTTGAAGATCTTCTTGCTCATCCCCGTCCTCAGGCGCACCTCTTCCGGATCGGACTTATCCCCCACCGGCAGCACCCCGTCCGCTTCGTCGATCATCTTCATCACTTCGTCCGCGGCGACCTTCACCTGGTCGAATCCTTCCTGCTGGAGCGACACGTCGATACGGCCATCCTCCGCGATCTTGCGCACATAGGCTTTCATCCGCATGCCCAGTTTCACGTCGGTGAATATCTGGTTGTCGTACAGCATTCCCCAGTGCCTGTCGTTGATGACCACGCGGAAACCCTTCGGCTTGCGTACCGCCACCAGTATATCCACCTCCTCTTTGGGCCGCACGGTGATGTCGTCGTTGTTGATGATTTTCCCCAGTTTGGAAGTCCCGACCGCCCGGCCCGTCACGTTGTCCACATAGACCGTGACCACGTACCACTCCCCGACCAGCATCGGCGCCTGCTGGTTCCGCTTCGGGACGAAAAGGTCTTTGGGCAGGCCCCAGTCCAGGAAAGTGCCGTGGTAGTTGAATCCCACGGCCTGCAAGGCCGCAATACCCCCTTCCGTGATCTTCGGGGTTTCGGTCGTGGCCACGGGCCGGTCTTCGGAATCGGTATACACGAAGACCTCCATCGGGTCGCCTATCTCGTATTTTTCGGGTACGTAACGGTTCGGAAGCAGCACCTCGTTCCCCTCGCCGTCGGTCAGATACAGACCGTTATCGGTCTTCCGGCCGATAGACAGCCGGTTGTAATTCGCAGCTCGTATCAATTTCTCGTATCTCCTCGTTTTTGTATATGCAAAGATAGAATTTTCCTCGAAAGAACAAACCGGAAATAATCTGCCGCCGGCGTTGCAGGAATGGCACGGGAAGCGTAACTTTGCACGATTCGATCATTTTGAACCCTGCATCATGGACAAACAGTTGAAAATCGCCATCTTCCAGATGGATATCCTATGGGAAAACCCGGCGGAAAACTGCCGGAAGGCGGCCGAGTGGATCGACCGCGAGGCCGGGGACGCCGATCTGGTGATATTGCCGGAAATGTTCGCCACCGGTTTCAGCATGAACCCCGCTTCAATCGCCCAGGAAATGGACGGCGAGGTGGTGACTTTCATGCGCGACCTGGCGGTGCGGACGGGAAAGGCGATCATCACGAGCATCGCCATCCGCGATCATATCCGGCGGACAGAACCCGAAACGGGCTATTTCAACCGATTGTTCTTCTTTACCCCGGACGGAGTGTGGCTTACCTATAATAAGCGGCACCTTTTCCGGATGGGAGGCGAGCATGAGGTGTATGTGGGGGGCAATTCACGGCTGATCGTCCATTACAAAGGGTTCCGCATCTGCCCGATGGTTTGCTACGACCTGCGTTTCCCGGTCTTTTCGCGGAACCGGCAGGATTACGACGTGCTGGTTTATGTGGCCTGCTGGCCGGAGCCGCGGCGGTATGCGTGGAGCTCGCTGCTGCGCGCGCGGGCGATCGAGAACCTGGCCTATGTGGTGGGCGTCAACCGCTGCGGCGAGGAGCCGGGAAACACCTATTCAGGCGATTCGGTGATCCTGGACTACCTGGGGCAGCCGCTGGCCGAGGCGGCTCCGTCCGAAGAGTGCATGGTATCGGCCACGCTTTCGCTGGACGATCTGGAGGCTTTCCGCCGGAAATTCCCGGCGCATATGGACGCCGATCATTTTACCCTCGCCGAGGAATAGGAAGTGAGCCTTTCGGTCGTCATACTCCTGATCTGCTCCGGGATTTTCGTCGGTGTGGTCAACACCTTTGCGGGTGCGGCGGCAGCGGTGTCAATTTCGGTCTATACGGCGCTCGGACTTCCCATCGGCATCGCCAACGGGACAAACCGGCTGCCGGTGCTGTTCCAGGTCGGAGCCGCGGCGTTCAATTTCCGGAAACAGCACCTGCTGGACTATTCGGTCGGGCTGAAACTGGGGATTCCCACGGCCGTCGGCGCGCTGATCGGGGCCGAGTTCGCCGCGTCGGTCAATCCGTCGCTGTTCGTGATGCTGCTGGCGACGATCCTCATCCTGCTGCTGGCCTTGCTGATATTCAGCCCCGGCCGAATACTCAAAGGGAACGGAAAGCCGGTCAGGGCGGTGCGGCGGACCGACTGCCTGTGGTTCCTGCTGGTGGGACTGTACGGGGGAGCGTTCCAGATCGGGATGGGGTACGTGATCCTCGGACTGACGATCATGGGCATGGGTTATGACGTGATTACGGCCAACGCGCTCAAGAGCTTTATCGTCATGCTCTACATCCCCTTCTCGCTGGCGGTTTTCATGTACCACGGGCAGGTGGCCTACACCTACGGTTTCGTGCACGCCGTCGGGAATGTGATCGGGGCCTACGCGGCGTCGAAATACGCCACGCGGATCAACACGCAGTTCCTGCGCTGGATGCTGATGGCTTTCATCGCGCTCACGATATTGGACCTGCTTAAAATAATCAGTATCAAAAATGCGTTGCATACTATATTATAGATTCGTATCTGAAATGAAAAAGATCGCATGGTTTTTTATGGCGGCCGTGGCAGCGGGAGGGATCGCGACGGCTTGCGCACAACAAGGCAAGGGCGGCCAGCCCGCTCCGGCCGCGGTGGCCGACATTCCGGAGGAAGCGCCGCCGGTATTTGTTCCCGACCTGCCGAAAGAGCTGACTTTTGCGGGGGAAAAGGTGCCGGTGCAATATGCCGAGGTGCGCGAGGCGTTGGAGCGGGAGATGACCGTGACGATGTTTATGCACTCGCGGACGCTCCGCACCCTGCGGCTGACGACCCGCTATTTCCCGGTGATCGAGCCGATCATGAAGAAATACGGTATACCTGAGGATTTCAAATATCTCTGCATGGCCGAGAGCGGACTGGACCCAAACACGGTGTCCCCGGCCGGGGCATCGGGCCTGTGGCAGATCATGCCGTCGGCGGCCAAGGACTACGGGGTCGAAACGGGAAGCAATGTCGACCTGCGCTTCAATGTCGAGATCGCGACGGAGGCCGCGTGCAAATACCTGCGGGACGCCTATAAACGCTATGGCAGCTGGACGCTGGCGGCAGCTTCGTACAACGCCGGGCTGGCCGGGGTCAGCAGGCGGATGGACATACAGGGGGTGAAATCGTATTACGACCTGTTTTTACCGGATGAAACGATGCGCTACGTTTACCGGATCCTCTCGTTCAAACTGCTGACGGAGAACCCGCAGAAATACGGATATCACCTGCGCCGGAAAGACTATTTCCCGGCGTTCGAAAATTATAAGAAAGTAACTATCAGCGAACAGAATATAGACTGGTCAGCGTTCGCCGCCAAACACGGGACCAATTACAAGACGCTGCGGATACTCAATCCGTGGATACGGAGCTACGAGTACGCCAACAAAGGCGGAACGGCTTACACGGTCATGGTACCCACCGGAGGATTCAGGGAAAATGGAAAATAGGAATGACAAGATCATCGTCGAAGGGGCGAGGGTACACAACCTGAAAAATGTGGACGTTACAATTCCGCGGGACAAACTGACCGTTATTACGGGCCTGTCCGGATCAGGGAAATCGTCGCTCGCGTTCGACACCATATACGCCGAGGGGCAGCGCAGGTATCTCGAAACCCTGAGCGCCTATGCCCGGCAGTTTTTCGGCACGCTGGAGCGGCCGGACGTGGACAAAATCACGGGGCTTAGCCCGGTCATCTCCATCGAACAGAAGACCACGGGGCGCAATCCGCGCTCGACGGTGGGAACCGTGACGGAGATCAACGACTTTATGCGCCTGTTGTTTGCGAGGGCCTCCATCGCCTACTCCAAAGCGACGGGCGAGGAGATGGTGCATTACAGCGACCAGAAGATCACGGAACTCATTATCGACCGGTTCAAAGGCCGGAAAATAGCGTTGCTGGCGCCGCTGGTCAAGGGGCGCAAGGGGCACTACCGGGAGCTGTTCGCCACGATGATAAAGAAAGGCTACCTGTATGCGAGGGTGGACGGGGAGATCGTCGAATTGCACGGGGGAATGCAGCTCGACCGGTACAAGATCCACCATATCGAGCTGGTGATCGACCGTATGGTGGCGGAAGCGGATGCCGAGGCGCGGATCAAAAAGAGCCTCGAAGAGGCGATGCGCCAGGGCAAAGGGACAATGATGGTGGCGGACTACGAGACGGGCGAAACCCGCTATTACAGCCGCAACCTGATGTGCCCGACCACCGGTATTTCGTACAATGAACCTGCGCCGCATACCTTTTCGTTCAACTCACCGCAGGGGGCGTGTCCGCACTGTAACGGCTTGGGAGAAGAAACGGTATTCGACATTTCGCGCATCATCCCGGACGGCGGCAAATCGATCAACCGGGGAGGCATCCAGCCGCTGGGCAAGCCGAAGACCAATATGGTCTTCAACAAGATCTCGGCGCTGGCGGGTCGCTACGATTTCACTTTCGACACCCCGCTGGACGAACTGGACGAGGAGGCGATGAATGCCTTGTTGTACGGGGATGCCACGCCGCTGCGGATCAAAGCGCAGTCGGGCGCGGGAAACAGCTATATGACGGCCTGGGAAGGGATCGTCGCCTACCTCGAAGCGCAGGCCGAAGAGGGGGACAAAGGGGCGAAGTGGAAAGAGCAGTATGTGGAGAGGCGGCCCTGTTCCGTGTGCCACGGTACGCGCTTGAAGGAAGATTCGCTCTACTTCAGGATCGACGGGAAAAATATTGCGGAACTGTCGGCGATGAGCATCGAGGAGCTGACCGGATGGTTCGACGGGATCGAAAAACGGCTCACGAAGAAGCAGCAGGCCATTGCGCGGGATATACTCAAGGAGATCCGCGAGCGGCTGCGCTTTTTGACGGACGTGGGGCTGGGGTACCTCTCTTTGTCGCGCTCCTCGCGCACGCTTTCGGGCGGCGAGAGCCAGCGGATACGGCTGGCGACGCAGATCGGGTCGAAACTGGTGAATGTGCTTTACATTCTGGACGAGCCGAGCATCGGCCTGCACCAGCGGGATAATATCAAACTTATCAATTCGCTCCGGCAGCTGCGGGATGCGGGGAACAGCGTGATCGTGGTGGAGCACGACCAGGAGATGATCGAATCGGCGGACTGGATCGTGGACGTGGGCCCTGCGGCGGGCAGGAAAGGCGGGGAGATCTCTGCGGTGGGTACGCTGGACGAGGTGCTCAAGACGCATACCTATACGACGGATTACCTGACCGGACGGCGGGCGATCGAAATCCCGGAAACCAAACGCAAAGGAAGCGGCAAATTCCTGACGGTCAAGGGAGCAAGGGGGAATAACCTCAAGAATGTTACGGTGAAATTTCCGCTGGGAAAATTCATTGTGGTGACGGGGGTGAGCGGCAGCGGGAAGTCCACGCTGGTCAACCAGACCTTGCGGCCTGCGGTATCGCGGGAATTGTACCGCTCATATGACCAACCGCTACCCTATGACAAGATCGAGGGCCTCGAAAACATCGACAAGCTGGTGATCGTGGATCAGTCGCCCATAGGGCGCAGCCCGCGCAGTAATCCGGCGACCTACTCCAACGTGTTCGGGGACATTCGCAAGCTGTTCGAAGCCACGCCGGACGCGCAGATCAGGGGATATAAGGCGGGCCGGTTCTCGTTCAATGTGAAAGGGGGACGGTGCGAGGAGTGCCGGGGCGCGGGGGTGCAGACCATCGAGATGAACTTTCTGCCGGACGTTTACGTCACTTGCAAGGCCTGCAACGGGCACCGTTATAACCGCGAAACTTTGCAGGTGAAGTACAAGGGAAAAAATATCGACGATGTGCTGAACATGACGGTCAACCAGGCGGTAGAATTTTTCGAGCATGTACCAACGATCCACCAGAAATTGAAGGCCATACAGGACGTGGGGTTGGGATACCTGCGGCTGGGACAGCCATGCACTACCCTTTCGGGCGGCGAAAGCCAGCGCATCAAGCTGTCGTCGGAGCTGTCGCGCAAGGATACGGGGAGTACGCTCTACATCCTCGACGAGCCGACCACCGGCCTGCATTTCGAGGACATACGCGTTTTGCTGGGTGTGCTGAACAAGCTGGCGGACAAGGGAAACACGGTGATCGTGATCGAGCACAACCTCGACGTGATCAAAGTGGCGGACCACCTGATCGACATCGGGCCGGAGGGGGGAGAGGCCGGAGGCCGGCTGATCGTGCAAGGAACTCCGGAGCAGGTGGCGGCCTGCCCCGAAAGCTACACGGGCCGGTTCCTGAAACCGATACTCGAAAAAGCGGCTCCGAAAGCTCCCAAGACGCCCCGGCGGAAGGCGAAAAAATTTGAGAATGGCGAAAAATCTTCCTAATTTTGTAGGAACGTTTTGATGCCCGATTTTCCGGAGGGCTTTTGAGTATGGTTCTTCGGAAAGCCGGGCATCTTTGATTTTGTCAACCCAAACAACCTGAACAACATGGAAAGTCAAGGTTTATCTTCTGCTCAGGCCCCTGCCGAAACCAGGGAGGAGCAGTTCGACAACCCTACTCCGCAAGAGGCCGCTACAATCGCCAGTGAGGAGATGGAAGTCGAAACTACGCAGGAAATCACTACTCCAACTGCCGATGCCGCAGATACGGCGGAAGAAACGGAAAGTGCCGCACCGGCTGCGAACCCCTATGCGGATAAGACGCAGGCGGAACTGATCGAAATGCTGGCCCGGATGTTGGACGAACGTCCCGTGCAGAACCTGCGCGGCGACGTGGAGGCGGTGAAGATCGCCTTTTACAAAGCCGGGCGTGCGGAGATCGAAGCGCAGCGGACGGCATTCATCGCAGGCGGCGGGGTGCCGGAAGAGTTCAAACCGGCGGAAAACGAAAACGAAGCGAAATTCAAGGAATTGTTAGTGCGGTACCGCGAAAAGCGGGACGCTTTCATCAATAATGCCGAGCAGGAAAAGGAGCGGGCCTACGCGGCGAAATTGCAGATTATCGAAGAGCTGAAAGAGCTGGTCAACGGGAACGAGACCCTGGGCCAGACCTTCAACGCGTTCCGCGAGCTGCAACAGCGGTGGAAAGATGCCGGGCTCGTGCCGCAGGAGAAACTCAAAGACCTGTGGGAGACCTACCATCACCATGTCGAGAATTTCTACAACTATATCAAGATCAACAAGGAGCTGCGCGATCTGGACCTCAGGAAGAATTACGAGGCGAAGACCGCTTTGGCGGAAGAGGCCGAGGCCTTGATGCTCGACCCGTCCGCGACCAATGCGTTCCATAAGCTCCAGAAACTGCATGACGAGTGGCGCGAGATCGGCCCCGTGGCGCCGGAATTCAAAGATGCGCTGTGGGAACGGTTCAAAGCCGCCAGCACACAGATCAACAAGCGCCATCAGGAGTATTTCGAGGGGATCAAGGCCGAGCAGAAGCAGAATCTGGCTTTAAAGACCGAACTGTGCGAAAAGGTCGAGGAGCTGGCGGGATCGGCGTTTACCTCGCACAAAGAGTGGAATGCCGCTTCCGAACAGATCGTCGAGATCCAGAAAGTCTGGAAAACGATCGGCTTCGCCCCGAAGAAAGACAATACCAAGATCTACGAGCGTTTCCGGACGGCCTGCGACAAGTTCTTCGAATCCAAGCGCGCTTTCTACCAGGGGATGAAATCGGAGATCGAGGATAACCTCCAGGCCAAACTGGACTTGTGCGTACAGGCGGAAGCCTTGCAGGACAGCGAGGATTGGAAAGCGACGACCGACGCCCTGATCGCGTTGCAGAAAAAGTGGAAAGAGATCGGCGCCACTTCGCGCAAGCATTCGGAGCAGGTCTGGAAACGTTTCCGGGCGGCCAGCGACAAGTTCTTCACGCGCAAGGCGGAGCATTTCGGCAACCAGGATTCGCAGTACGCGGAAAACCTGACCAAAAAACAGGAGATGCTCGAAGAGATGCGCAAGCGGCTGCACGAGAAAGTGGACATCAGTTTCGACGCGATCAAAGAGTACCAGCGCCGCTGGGCCGAGATCGGGTTCGTGCCGATCAAGAAGAAGGAGGCGATCCAGGCGGAATACCGGAAAGTGGTGGACGGCCTGTTCGACCTGCTCAGGGGCGAGGAGCGGGAACGGCACATCCGCAACTTCCGGGACAAAGTCTCCAAGATACAGGAGGGCGGTTCGCGGCGGTTGGGCCAGGAACGCGACCGGCTCTACAACAAGATCCGGCAGATCGAGGGCGACATCCAGATCTGGGAGAACAATATCGGCTTCTTTGCCCGGTCTAAGAACGCCGAGGCGCTTATGAAGGAGGTGCAGAACAAAATTGCGCGGGCCAGGGAGCAAATCAACACCTTGATCGAGAAGATCAGGATGATTGATAATCCGGAGCCCTCCCCTGCCTCCCCGAAGGCGGAGCAGCCGGAAAGCCCGGCAACCGAGGCGCCCGCAGCGGAGATGACGGAAGAGACCACCACAAACAATACGACGGAACAGGAGTAACCAAACCCATATGAAATCACAGACCAAATACATTTTCGTGACCGGCGGCGTCGCCTCGTCCCTGGGCAAAGGGATTATCGCCGCATCGCTGGCCAAGCTCTTGCAGGCCAGAGGGTATTCGGTGACGATACAGAAACTCGACCCTTATATCAACATCGACCCCGGAACGCTTAATCCGTATGAACACGGGGAGTGCTATGTGACCGAGGACGGTGCGGAGACCGACCTCGACCTGGGGCACTACGAACGTTTTCTGGGGAAACCGACCTCGCAGGCCAATAACGTGACCACGGGACGCATCTACCAGAGCGTCATCAACAAGGAGCGCCGGGGCGAGTTTCTAGGAAAGACCGTGCAGGTCATTCCCCATATCACGGACGAGATCAAGCGTCGCATCCAGCTGCTGGGAACCAAACACAAATACGACGTGGTCATCACCGAGATCGGCGGGACGGTCGGAGATATCGAGTCGCTGCCGTATATCGAATCGGTGCGGCAGTTGAGGTATGAACTGGGATTCGGGAATACGCTGGTGGTGCACCTGACGCTGATCCCCTATATGCGGGCCAGCGGCGAGCTGAAGACCAAGCCGACCCAGCACTCGGTCAAGACCTTGCAGGAAAACGGGTTGCAGCCGGATATACTCGTGCTGCGCTCGGAGATGCCGCTGACCGAGGAGGTGAAGCGCAAAGTGGCCTTGTTCTGTAATGTGGAACGGGATGCCGTGGTGGCGTCGCTCGACGTGCCGACCATCTATGAAGTGCCGCTGATGATGCTCGACCAGAAACTCGACATCGTGGCTCTGCGCAAACTGGGATTGGATACCGAGCGGCCGATCGACCTCGAAAAATGGCGCGATTTCGTCGACCGGGTCAAGAATCCGGACAAGGGAGAGGTCAAAATCGCACTCGTGGGTAAATACACCGAACTGCCGGACGCTTATAAGTCGATCAGCGAAGCCTTCATTCACGCCGGGGCGACCAATCATGTGAAGGTCAGGTTGCAATACGTGAATTCGGAAAAAATCACAGAGCAGAATGTGGCGGCAGTGCTGGGTGATATGAGCGGTATCCTCGTGGCGCCGGGTTTCGGGCACCGCGGGTTGGAAGGCAAGATCGCTGCGGTGAAGTATGCGCGCGAGAACCGGGTGCCGTTCCTGGGGATCTGCCTGGGGATGCAGTGCAGCGTAATCGAGTACGCCCGGAACGTCCTGGGGCTGAGCGAAGCCAATTCGACGGAGACCGGGGCGACGCCGGAACCGGTGATCGACCTGATGGAAGAACAGAAAGGCATTACCGAAAAGGGAGGTACCATGCGCTTGGGGGCGTATCCCTGCACGCTGGCCGAAGGATCGCACGCCTACGAGGCTTACGGCAAGGCGAATATCAGCGAGCGGCACCGCCACCGGTATGAATTCAACAACAAGTACAAAGAGGCGCTGGAGGCGGCCGGCATGGTCGCCACGGGCATCAACCCGGACACCAATCTGGTGGAAGTCGTGGAGGTGCAGAATCATCCCTGGTTCGTCGGGGTGCAGTACCACCCGGAGTACAAAAGTACGGTCATCAACCCGCACCCGCTTTTCGTCGACTTCGTCAAAGCGGCCATCAACTATCAGGAAACCAAGCAGAAATAGCATTTTCATAGATGAATAAAAACACACTCATCGGTTTGTTGGTGATCGGCGTGATCCTTTTCGGGTTCAGCTGGTACAATAACAAGCAATACACAGCCCACCAATTACAGGAACAACAGCGTCAGGATTCCATTGATCGAACCAATAATACGTCGGAAACAGAGTCGTCGTCGACAGGCGAAACTTTGACACAGGGCCAGTTACAGCCCAACGGCGCAGCACTGACCAATGCGGAACCGGCGCCGTCGGTTCTGGGAGCGGCTTACGATGCGCAGCTCAAGGGCACGGAGGAGTTCTATACGCTGGAAAACGAGCTATTCATCCTCACTTTCTCCAACAAAGGGGGGCGGATTGCGGCGGCCCAGCTCAAGGACTATAAGACCTATGCGGGCGATCCGCTGATGCTGTTCCGTGAGGAGGGTTCGCGGTTCAACCTGAACCTTTTCGCACCGGAGCAGATCAACACGGCGGACTTCTATTTTACGCCGCGGATGGTTTCGGATACGGCCATCGCTTTCCGGCTCTA
>CANQXP010000038.1 GCA_947627885.1 uncultured Rikenella sp. | reverse complement strand
TAGGATGCGCAAGCATCCTCGGAAGTTCTTTGCGGAGCTTTCTTTCAAGAAAGCGACAGTGCGGTGCGGGTAGATACAAAAACGAACCGTTAATGGCTGTCGGATGGGGCGTATTCGCCGGAAAAAACTATCTTTGTACGTCATAAAGCAGCTACATGAAATTCAGAGAGATCGTCGGTTACCTTCGCGAGCGGAACAAACTTTCGCTGCGCAACGTGCGCACCGGACAGGAGATCTGGCACGTCTTCGTCAGCCGGATTAACATGGCCTTGGCCGTGGTAGCCCTGTTGCTGGTGGTGTTCGTGGCGTCCCTGACCACCGTTGCCTACACCCCCGTTCTCGACCTGATACCGGGCTATCCCGGCAGCCGCTCGCGCGAGGCCCTGATCGCCAATATCATGAAACTCGACTCGCTCTCCGCCGAGGTGGGGCGGTGGCGGGAATACCACGCCAATTTCGCTAAAATACTCGACGGGCAGGTGCCCGTTTCCGAAACGGATACCCTGCGCAGGCAGGGAGTCAAGGGAACCGTTTCGTCCCGCATCGGGCTCGACTCCGTGCTGCGGGAGCAGATGACCGCCGAAGGGTCGCCTTATCGGCTGGAGGATGGAAGCGCCGCGCGCACGCGGACGGAGATCACCTTCGAGATGCTGCCTCCGGTCAAAGGGATGATCGCCAAGCCTTTCTCGCCCAAGACCGGCGTTTACGGCGTGGAGATCGCCCCGGCGCCGAACCAGGTGGTGCTGGCCGTGCTCGACGGTACGGTGATCCTCAATTCGTGGAACCCGGAAAGCGGCAATATCGTCGTGATCCAGCACGGGGGGAACATGGTCTCCATCTATAAGCAGGTGGCCAAGGTGATGAAAACCACGGGCGAACATATCCGGGCGGGCGAGCCGGTGGCCGTGACGGGCCAGCTGACCGACAACAAGATCCCGCACATGACCTTCGAACTGTGGTACAACGGGACGGCGGTGGATCCGGAAAATTATATCGTATTCTAACCGGTGGGCATGCAGCAGGAGAATAAACGCCAGCGGATCGCCATACTGGGCTCGACGGGTTCGATTGGGACCCAGACCCTCGACGTAGTGCGGGCCTATCCGGAGCTGTTCGAGGTCGAAATGCTGGCGGCCCATACCAACTGGGAGGTGCTTGCGCGGCAGGCAGAGGAGTTTGAGCCGGATTGTGTGGTGATCGCGGACGACGCTTTTTATGCCCCTTTATCCGCGGCTTTGGCGCATCTGCCGGTCAAGGTCTATGCGGGCGCTGATGCCGCGGCGATGTCTGTGGCTTCCACCTCGGTGGACACGGTTGTGTCGGCCATGGTGGGGTTCGCAGGGCTGGCCCCGACGCTGGCGGCGATACGGGCCGGCAAGAAGATTGCATTGGCGAACAAGGAGACCTTGGTAGTTGCGGGGGAGTTGGTGATGTCGGAAGCGAAGCGATGCAATACGCCGGTTATCCCGGTGGACTCGGAGCACTCGGCGATCTTCCAATGTTTGGTGGGCGAAGTTTCGTCCTCGGTGCGGCGGCTGGTGCTGACCGCTTCGGGCGGGGCGTTCCGGGATGTTCCGGCGGCGGAGCTGGAAACGGTGACCGCGGCGGATGCGCTGAAACACCCCTGCTGGGAGATGGGCAGGAAGATCACGGTGGACTGCGCCACGATGATGAACAAAGGGTTCGAGGTGATCGAGGCGCGGTGGCTGTTCGACCTTCCGGCGGAGCGGATCGACGTGGCGGTGCACCCGCAGTCGGCGGTACATTCGTTCGTCGAATTTGCGGACGGGGCATTCAAGGCGCAGATGGGGGTGCCGGACATGCGGCTGCCGATACAGTATGCGCTGACATTCCCCTACCGGTTGCCGGTTAAGGGGGCGGCCCGGTTCGAGCCTTCGCTGTGCGGCGGTCTGACTTTCGAGGCGCCGGACATGGAGAAATATCCGTGCCTGGGGCTGGCATACGACGTGCTCCGGGGCGATTATGGCCAGGGGGGGGCGTGCGTGATGAATGCGGCGAATGAAGTCGCGGTGGTGGAGTTTTTGGAGGGGCGAATCCGGTTTACCGATATATACAGGATCATCCGGCGGGCGCTTGAGACGGTGCCGCAGGCTGTGCCGCAGACGCTCGAAGACTACGTGTCGCTCGACGCTGTGGCGCGGGATACGGTGCGCGGGCGGATACTCGGCTCATTTTTAAACTGTTAATATTTCTTTCTTCGATAAATGGAGGTTTTTATCAAAGTCCTGCAGGTGATCACCTGCTTTTCGTTACTGGTGCTGATCCACGAATTCGGCCATTTCCTGTTCGCCAAGATATTCCATACCCGGGTCGAGAAATTCTACCTCTTTTTCAACCCCTGGTTTTCGATCTTCAAGTTCCGCATCGGCGAGACGGAGTACGGCATGGGCTGGGTGCCGTTCGGCGGCTACTGCAAGATCGCGGGCATGGTGGACGAGTCGATGGACACGGACCAGATGAAAAGCGAGCCGAAACCGTGGGAATACCGTTCCAAACCGGCGTGGCAGCGGCTGCTGATTATCGTGGGCGGGGTGCTGATGAATATCGTGCTGGCGATCGGGATCTATATCGGGATCACGTATGCGTGGGGCGATTCGTACATCAAAACGCAGGATGTCGAGCACGGTTTCATGTTCAGCGAGGTGGCGCACGAGATCGGTTTCCGGGACGGGGACAAGGTTTTGTCGGTGGGAGGCGAGTATGTGGACAATTACGGGCAGATCCCGGCGGTCATCCTGCTGGACGACGCCCGCGACGTGCAGGTGGAGCGCGGCGGCAAGCCATTGACGCTCACCATCGACACGAAGTATATCAAGGCGATGCTCAAGGATAAGGAGTTCATCGCGCTGCGCACGCCGTTCGTGGTGGGCAAGGTGCTGCCGGAGGGGGGAGCGGCTGCGGGTGGTCTGATGGCGGGCGACTCGCTGGTGGCGGTGGACAGCGTGCCGATGCGCTGGTTCGACGAGTTCCGGGCGGCGTTCGCGGAACACAAGGGGGATACGGCGCTGGTGACGTTCGTGCGGGGCGGGGAGCGGCTGACGGCGGCGGTGCCGGTATCGGCGGAAGGGCAGGTGGGGGCTTATCTGGCGGGGGTGAACCTGGCAGATATCTACCGGGTGAGCACGCGCCAGTATTCGTTCCTGGAGGCGATCCCGGTGGGCTGCGGCAGGGCGTTCACGTCGATCGGCAGCTACCTCAAGCAGCTCAAGCTGATCGTCTCGCCGGAAACGGAGGCGTACAAGTCGGTGGGGGGGATCATCGCGATGGGAAATTTCTTCCCGGGCGAGTGGAACTGGCTCCAGTTCTGGCAGATCACGGCGCTGATCTCGATCATGCTGGCGGTGCTGAATATTCTCCCGATCCCGATGCTGGACGGGGGACACATGGTGTTCATCCTCTACGAGATGATCACGCGGCGCACGCCGAGCGACAAGTTTATGGAACGGGCGCAGCTGGTGGGCATGATTATCGTTTTCGGCATCGTTATCCTGGCCAACGGCAACGATATACTCAAACTTATTTTTAAATAACCAATCTCTTTATTATTACCGTTTGGAGGGTACCGTTCTTTCTATGACAAGAAAGAACTGAAGAATCGACTTAATAGCCGAGTAGCTATCCACCGACGTTCGAAGCCGGAGCAGGGGATCGCTTGCGGACTATGCCCTATGAGCGGGAGGAAGCCCGTAGGGCAACACCGAAGGTCAACCGAATGACCGAGGCGCCAAGAGGAAGGCGAAGCCGAACTTTCGAGCAGCCTGCCGGGGAACCCGGTCTGCCGAATACCTTAATTTTGGCAGAACATGGCGGGGCCGGAGCCCATGGTGGGTGCCGCGGGCATACTGTTAGGCCTTCAATAATAGCCCGGAAGCCCAACGGATCCGCTTTTTTCAACCGGGCAATGTACCGAGGCCAGAGGCCGCTGGAGGACTTTGGCGAGGCAGCGTGAGGAGCGGACACAGTAGCCGGGATGTCATAGAGTTCGCTCCGATGGCCGGGGCACAAGGAGGAAGCCCTACAGGCAAAACGTAGTTAATAGGCGTCAGTTCCATACGGGAGCAGTAATAAAACGAACCGTTTTCAGAGCATCGCGATTCGGAGGATCAATTCGCGGAGCAGTTCACCGTGCTCCGCCGAGCCCGCGTTCATCCCTTTGGACTTCATATCGTACTCCCGCAGCCAGCCCAGTATCGTGAACACCTTCGCATTCGGATAGTTCGCCGAGGCCCCGATATATTCGCGGGCGAAAAACGGAGCCGGCAACTTCAGCAGCTTCGCGATCTCGATATCCGAGAGCCCCGTCATAGCCGGGCGCCCCTGCTTCTGGTTCTCCCATTTGGCGATGCCCAGCGTCACGATGCGCTGGAAATGGTTGAACAGCGTCGCCAGCGTCACCGTGATCGGGTTATCCTTCGGATTCGCCGCGAAATGATCCGCGATCATCAGCGCGCGCGCCATATCCCGCTCCGAGAGGGCACGGGTCAGTTCGAAATTGTTGAAATCCTTGCTGATTCCGATATTCTGCTCGATGTGGGCCGCCGTGATCTCGCGGGTTTCTTCCGGCAGTCGGGTGAACAGCTTCTCGACCTCGTTGTCGATCTTTTGCAGCTCCGTTCCCAGGTGATCCGCGATCATCTGGATCGCTTTGGGTTCGATTTTGCAGCCCTTCGAGGCGAACAGCTCGCGTATCCAACCCTCCATCTCGTAGTCCCTCGGCGCGGCCGCTTCCAACGACACCGCCCCTTTGCACCCCGTGAGCTGCTTGTACACCGCCGAGCGTTTGTCGAGACTTTTCCCTTTGTAGCAGATCACCAGCACCGTGCTGGCCAGCGGTTGCCCGGCGTAGATACCCAAAGCGTCGAAATTACGGAGCGACTGGGCTTCCCGCACGATCACCACCTGCCGCCGGCTCATCATGGGGTACCTCCGGCATAAGGAGACCACCGCCGGCCCGTCGGTATCCTTCCCGTACACGACCGTCTGGTTGAACTCCCGCTCCGCTTCGCCCAAAGCGTGGGCGGCGATGTATCCCGATATTTTGTCCGTATAGAAACCCTCTTCCCCCATCAGCAGGTAGAGCGGGGCGTACGCCCCGCCCTCCAGGGAGGCCATGATCTGCTGAGCCTGCTGCTGGACCTCTTTGAAACTTTGTTTTGCCATATCCCTTCAAAGATAATACTTTTCCGAAGCCCGGAAAACCGGCCCGTCCGGCACGATACGAAAAATCCCTTTCCACCCAACGTGGAAAGGGATGAATATCGCGTTTGCGTAGTATCCGGAAAACCTTACTGCGCCGGAGTTTCCGCCGGAACCTCTTCGGTCGTGGTGGTCGTCCCCGTGTTCTGCAACTGGAAGTTCTGGATGCCGTCCGTCTGGTTTTCGATAGCCTGCTGGAGCGCATCGTTGCTCTTGGTGATATCCGCGCGCGGCATGGCCCTCGTAGCCGCCAGGCTCAGCGCCACGATCGCGATCGCCAGGCCCCACGTCAGCTTTTCGAGGAAGTCGGCCGTCTGGCGTACCCCCATCACCTGGTTCGAAGCGCCGAAGTTGGCGGCCATCCCGCTCTTGGGGTTCTGCGCCAACACGGTGAGGATGATCAGGAAGCTGGCGATAATGATCAGGACAATGAAAAAAACGTACATGATAGTGGTGTCTCTATGTGTATGTGTGTGTGTAATCCGGGTACTACCGCTCGCCGGTGCGCGCCTGCACATCGGCAATCAGGTTTGCAAAGTAAGCGCTTTTTTCCGGATATTTCAAACTTAATTTGTAATAAATTTCGACCGCCCGGTCAGGCAGACCCTGCGCCAGGTAGATGCCGGCCAGCGTTTCGGTGGCGATCTCCCCGTCTTCGGCCACCGACCCGGCCGAGATGTCCTCCTGCGTGCAGGCCGCATCCGCAGGCGGCGGCACGATCCGCTCCCCGCCGTTCGTATGGCTGAGGAACCCGTCGATCACGCTCACCGTATCGGGCCGCGACCCGTACACGACATCCGTATACTGCGGCCCCGGCATGAGATAGGTCGTCCCAGCCTCCGTGTTTTCCGGCGAAACCTCGTCCAGCAGCAGCCGGGGAAAGGGGTGCGCGAAAAGCCGGACGTCCGCCCGCCGCCACGCCCGCCCATAGGCCGCCGGATCGCTGCCGCGAAGCGCTCGGAGCTGCATGTAACGCCCCAGCGTGAACCACGGGTAAGCCCGCACCAACTCATAGAGCTGCGCCGCCGCGCCCGGCTGCTCCAACAGGGTGTAATCGTCGAGGTATGCGCCGATCGGGGAGTCCATTACCAGTTGGATAAGGCTTCGTTGAAAATGTCGTCCACCAGCTTTTCGACGATCTCCGGGATCAGCGTCCCTTCGGCCTGCGTCAGCAGCACGTTGGTGTTGTAGTCCCCGTAGTTGCTGAAGGTCTTCTCGAAGCTGAACTGCGGTTCGGCCTTGTTGACGAATTTGACCTTCACGGTAATGGTGAGACGGTTCTGCAAGGCGTATTCGTCGCCCGAAATAGCCACCGGATCGGAGCTGTACCCCGTGATCTCGCCCGAAAACGCCAGGTCGCCGTCCTCGCGCACCACTTGCAGCCGGGTCTGGCTGGCCAGTTTGCGCGTCAGCTCGTCCGTCAGGGTTGGGCTGAGGATCGGCGCCACCATGGCGGCCATATTGTTGAAATAGCTGACCGAAACGGTCTTGCTCAGGGCGTAGTTCACCGACGCCCCGGAGAAAGAGTATTTCACCGAGCAGCCCGCCGCAAACAAGACGAGCACTGCCGCCGCCGTGGCCCGCGCGTAACGTCGTATGGATGTAAATGGGTTCATATTCTTTAGTCGATAGCCGTTATTTGCCCGTGTCGGACATCTGTATCCCCAGCTCCTTGATCTTCCGGTAGAGGGTGCGCTCGGAGATGAACAGCTCCTTGGCCGCCTCTTTGCGTCTGCCGTGGTGCTTTTTCAGGGCCTGCACGATCGCTTCGCGCTGCGCCTCCTCTTTGGTCTGCGGGGCCGGTTTGTATTCCGCGGCGGCATCGTCCGCCGGGATCTCCTCCGCCGCGGTCTCTATATAGGAGTCGTTCTTCGGCTGGGCGAATGCCGTCGGCAGGATCGGATCCCCGATCTTGACGGGCAGCGACGAGGGATACGAAACCGGGTGTCCCGCCCCGTGGTGCTGGTTCGCGGCCAGCTCCGCCACCATCCCTTTCAGCTCGGACACTTCGCCGCGCAGGTCGAACAGCAGTTTATAGAGGATGTCCCGTTCGGTGGTGTTGGCGAACTCCCCGCCCCCGTTCGCAGGGTGCAGCGGCATAAGCTGAACGGCACCGGACGGCGCCGAGTAATCCGGCAGGTAGCGCATCAGGATGTCGGGGTCGATCTCGCGCTTCTCCTCAACGGCCGAGATCTGCTCCGCCACGTTCTTAAGCTGCCGCACGTTGCCCGGCCAGTTGTAGTTTTCGAGCATCAGCCGGGCCTCCGGCGTCAGGCTGATGGGCGGCATGTGGTACTGCGCGGCGATGTCGGTGGCGAACTTGCGGAACAGCAGGTGTATGTCACCTTTCCGCTCGCGCAGCGACGGCACGGTGATGGGCACCGTATTTAGCCGGTAGTACAGGTCTTCCCGGAACCGTCCGGCCTCGACGGCCAGCCGCAGGTTGACGTTGGTGGCGGCCACCACCCGCACGTTGGTCTTCTGGGCCTTGGACGACCCCACGCGGATAAACTCGCCGCTCTGGAGCACGCGCAGCAGCCGCACCTGTGTGGTCAGCGGCAGCTCGCCCACTTCGTCGAGGAAGATGGTCCCTCCGTCGGCCACTTCGAAATAGCCTTTCCGGCTGTCGGTGGCCCCGGTGAAGGAGCCTTTCTCATGCCCGAACAGTTCGCTGTCTATGGTTCCCTCCGGGATCGCGCCGCAGTTCACGGCGATGTAGTTCCCGTGCTTGCGTGCGCTGTAGGCGTGGATGATCTGGGGGAAAAACTCCTTGCCCACGCCGCTCTCGCCGGTGATCAGCACGCTGAGGTCGGTGGGGGCCACGCGCAGGGCCACTTCCAGCGCCCGGTTCAGGGCGGGGGTGTTGCCGATAATGCCGAATCTTTGTTTTACGCTTTGCAGTTCCATGGTTCTTCACGCAAAGATACATTTTTTTGCGTCTCCGCTGTCAAAGGGGATGCCGCACGGGGACGCTAAAATGACAATAGGGCAAAATGGCATAATTATTGAGATTTTTTATCGGGTCGATTATTCACTTAAAACCAAATATCATGCAAGATGTTTTCATGTCACGTATGGAGAGTTCGCGCCGCGCGGTGAAAAACTGGTGGCTGCTCCTGCTCCTGGGGATCGCGGTGTTCATCGTCGGGATCATTATCTTCACTTATCCGGGCCTCAGCTATGTGGCGATGTCGGTGACGTTCGCCATCCTGATCCTGATCTCGGGGGCGATCAACATCGCGCTGGCGGCGTCCAATGCGAATGCGATGATCGGCAAGGGCTGGCTCTGGGCGGGGGGTATCATCGAGGTGCTGATCGGCTTGCTGCTGATCTGCTATCCGTCGATCTCGGCGGCTACGCTGCCTATTTTCCTCGGTTTCTGGCTGATGTTCCGCAGCTTCGGGATGCTCGGTTCGGGGAGCGACCTGATGTCGATGAAGGTGCCGGGCGGGGGCTGGACGGTGTTCGTGGGGGTCTTGCTGCTGCTCTGCTCGGTGATGATCCTGGCGCAACCGCTCTTCTTCGGCATCGAGGCGGTGGTGATCTGGGTGGGCGTTTCGTTCCTGGTGGCCGGCATCTCGATGGCGGTCTTCTCGTTCGAACTCAAAAGCCTGCACAAACATTTCGATAAATAACCGTCCGGTTTTCATAACCTAACCGTGTGTGACTGTTCTTTCTTTAAAAAGAAAGAACCAAAGAAATTTCCAGATAGCTGCGCTACTCCTTAGTCTGCCGAAAGGCTTAACACTTTGGGGTGCGAAAAAGGGGCCGCTCGATGTAATAACTACATGAGCGGCCCCTTTTCCGTACCCCAAAAAGGATTAAGGCATTGATAGATTTAGGATGCGCAGCATCCTCGAAAGTTTTTCTGGTTCTCTTTGTTCACAAAGAGAACGGTTCCATACGGCGGGTAGTGAAAAAACCGGAGGGTTATTTAGGTATTTTATACCCTACGAGGTCCACTTCGACGATATACTGTGCTGCACCTTCCGCATTGACCGCCGTTTTGGTCGAAATGAAACTCGGAAGGTCGAAATCGACAGTCAGCGTTTTGCCCGCATGCGGGTCGGCGAACTGCCAGTACTGCGTCATCAGCGGATTGCCCGGACACCAGTTCGCGCGGTCATAATAGCACGTCCCCGCCTGCGAGTAATTATTCCCGCAAGTAGTCCAGATATTGCCCGCAGTGGAATTCACCACCCCGTCCACCTTGATATTGAACGTATTGCTGACGAATTCCGCGCAATTGCCCCTTACGCCCGGCCGATCCGGGAACGTTCCCTGGTCGTGGCCGTGGCCGCTGATCGCCACTCGCATTTCCAGTTCGTCCACACCCTCCGGTATCTGGAAACTCTTCGAGCACAGGCGGCCCTCCGCTTCGATATCGTTATTCGCCACGCCGTAAGCGAACGCCCGGTAGCCCGAATTGCCGTCCCGGCTGCTGTCATACACCTTCGCGAAATACATCGGCGAGCGAGTCCTCGTACCCTCGTAGAGATCGAACGTCAGGGTCACCGTGTGGGCACGCGTCGAGGTCGCATCGAAGCCCCCGTAATAGACCTTGAAGTCCGTAGCCCCTTGCAGCATCGGCAGGTATTCCGTCACGTCGAAATAGTAATAGCGCTCCCAGTTGCTGCCGAACGAGTTGCCGTACGGCGTAAAGGCGCGCACCAGCTCGTACCATTCGTTGTCGTACTTGACCATGATCATCGTCACGTTGTCGTAGGACGACGGCCCCTGGTTCCAGGCCCCCATGCGGTAAGTGAGGATGGCCCGGTTGTAGAGGGTCGAATTGTCCGGGAAATCGAGTGTGAATTGTTTGTCGGTGGATTCGCCCCAGCCGTAGAACTCCAGTTTGACCGCTTCGCTTTTTACCGACGTTTTTTTGCCTGTGATGCCGCTGGGATAGGTGTCGTACCAGGCCGGGCGCGCCAGCTGGGTCACCGCCGCGCCGCTCGCGCCCGCCGCGCCGGCCTCTGGAGCCGGAGGTTCGAGGATCGAATCCTTGTTACAGGAGGCGAACAGGGCGGCAACAGTCGCCAGCCCGATTCCGAACAGAGTGGAAACAGTTTTCATAGCGATAAGATTTAGGTGGTAAATATTTGGGATAGGTGCCGGGAATCGACCCCCGGACGGTTTGTACAATAACTGTCATAAATATAATATAAAATATGCAAAAAATATCATATAAAATTTATTTTTCAGGGGCAGGCAAAAGAAATCCCTTTCCCGCGTAAACAGGAAAGGGATCGAACCGAAAAAATATTAGTCAGCCCTCAGGCTACTTGTCGAAGCCGAACAAGTCCACCTCGACCACATACCGCGCCGAGCCGTCATTGTCTTTCGGCGCGTTGAACTGCGAGACGAAACGCTCCAGGTCGAGATCCAGCTGCATCTGACCGCCGTCCTGCGGCACGTCCAGTATGCGCCAGTAGTGGACGATCGCCGGATTGCCCGGACACCAGTTGGCCCGATCGTAATAATAAGTTCCCGCCTGCGAATAGTTCTCCCCGCACGCCAGGAAAATCGAACCCGGATAAGCCGCCGCCTGTCCGTTGACCTTCACCGTGTAGTTGTTGTAGTCGAACTCCGCGGCATTGTTGGTCGAGTAACCCGGCCTGTCCGGGAAACGTCCCTGGTCGTGGCCGTGCCCCGTGATGGTCACCTTCATCTCGATGTTCTTCACATCCGAGGGTACCGTGAAAGTCCGCAGCCCCATATGGTCGTCGTTCTCGATGTCGTTCTCCCCCGTAAACCCGTAGGCCCATTTCCGGTAGCCCGTATTGTCGTTGACGTGGCTGTCGTAGACCTTCGCCGTCCAGACGGTGCTGCGCTCCGGTTCGCCTTCGTAGAGGTCGAACGTGAGGGTCACCGTGTGCCGTTTCTCTGTCGAAGCGGGGCCGCCCCAGTCGCCGTCGAAGTAGACGCGGAACTCCGTAGCACCCTGCAACATCGGCAGGTAATCGGTCACATCCATGTAGAAATATTTTTCCCACGTGTCGTTGAAGCTCCCGCCGTACGGTGTGAATGCCCGCGCCAGCTCGTACCACTCCCCGGTCGCCTTATCCTTGACGAAGATCTGGGTCGTGTAGTCCCATGCGTTCGGCCCTCCGTTCATGCCGCCCATGCGGTACGAGAGGATGGCCCGGCGGAAAGTCTTGCTCCCCGCCGCAGGAAAGTCAAGGTTGAATTTATAATCATTGTCCATACCCCAACCGTAAAAGTAGAGCGGAATGGCACCGCTCTGCACCGTGGTCTTCGCCCCGGCCGCCTTCGACGCCAGATCGGTCGGGTACTTTTCGTAATAAGCCGCGCGATCCAATAAAGCGGCCGCTTTGTTGACCGTTCCGGCCTGTTTGACCGTCACCGTGCGGGTCACTATGTCTTTCTTGGTCTGCGTTCCGGCCGTCAGGGTGATCACCGCCGTGCGTTCCGCGTCGCCGCGGTTGAAGTCGGCCGTCACCGTCAGGGTGTTGCCGCTTCCTTTGGTCGCCGTGCACCAGGCTTTGCCCTCCTCGACGGCGAAATCCCAGACGCCCTGGTTCGTGGAGATCGCCAATGTGCCGCTCGCGGATCCCGCCTCCAGCGGCAGCACCTCGGACGGGTCTGTGGTCAGGTAGGGCTCCTGCGGCCCCGATTTGTCTTTACAACCGATGAATGTCAGCGAAACGGCCGCCAGCAGGGCGGCTCCGCGCAACAGGGGAATTACGGCTTGCATAAAAGAATGGGTTTAGGTAAGTTAGCAATGTGCGGCGTCAGTAGTCTCCGGCCGTAAATTTAGAATAAATTTCCCCATTATTCCTAATCCGCAAGTTCGAAAACTAATGCGGCGCGGTTGATATTGTAAATCCGCATATAATTCCGGGTAATTCCGTCCCCGTCGGTTCGCGCGTAGGTAAAGTACTCCCCGCTCTCCGGCTCCGACAGCACGCGCCCCTGCCCGCCGAACTGCGGGTCGTCGCTGCCCAGCGCCACCCGCCACTTGCCCGCCTTCGGGGCCGGCAGCTCGTAGTCGGGGATGCTGGCGCACGGGTGCCAGTTGAAAACGAACAGCAGGCCGCCCTGCTCGTAAACCAGCGTTTTGTTCTCCTCGTCCACCTTCAGCCGGTAGCCGTATCCCGCGCTCAGGATCTTGTACCGCTTGAGCAGGGCCACCATCGCGCGGTCGAACCGCAGCAGGTCGATGTACCGCAGGTAGTCCGCCCTGGCCAGCGACCACTGCCGCCGGGCATGGGCGTAGCTCCAGTCGTTCCCCTCCCGCGGGAAGTCGATCCACTCCGGATGGCCGAACTCGTTCCCCATGAACGTAAGGTACGCCTCGCCTCCCAAAGTGGAGGTGATCAGCCTGATCATCTTGTGCAGGGCGATGCCCCGGTCGATCACGACGCTTTTCGACTCGCGGTTCATCGAAAAATACATCTCCTTGTCCATCAGCCTGAAAGCGATGGTCTTGTCGCCCACCAGCGCCTGGTCGTGCGATTCGCAGTAGGCCACCGTCCGCACCCCCGGCAGGCGGTTGCAGAGCACCTCCCACATCCGGTAGAGATCCCACTCCTCGTCCGGCACGTCCTTGAGGTACTCGATCCAGAAATCCGGAATCGCCATCCCCAGCCGGTAGTCGAATCCCATGCCCCCCTCGTGTATCGGCACCGTCACGCCCGGCATGCCGCTGACGTCCTCGGCGATGGTGATCGCCCCCGGCCTCAACTCGTGCACCAGCTCGTTGGCCAGCGTCAGGTAGAGTATGGCCTCGCGGTCGGCCTCCTCGCCGAAGTAGGCGTCCAGCCCCCACTCCGGCGCGTTCACGCCGTGGTGGCGGTAGAGCATGGAGGTCACCCCGTCGAACCGGAAACCGTCGAAATGGAACTCGTCGAGCCAGTATTTGATGTTGGAGAGCAGGAAGTGCTGCACTTCGTATTTCCTGTAGTCGAACAGCATGGAGTCCCACTGCGGGTGCTCGCCCGCCGGCCCCGCCGGCGAATAGAGGTGGTCGGTGCCGTCCAGCCGGTTGATCCCTTCGTTGACGTTCTTCACATAGTGCGAATGCACCAAGTCCATCACCACCCCGATCCCCATCGCGTGGGCGCTTTTTACCAACCGTTTCAAGTCCTCCGGCGTCCCGAACCGCGAACTGGGCGCGAAGAAGTTACTGACATGGTACCCGAAGCTCCCGTAATACGGGTGCTCGGCAATGGCCATCAGCTGCACGGTGTTGTATCCCAACTCCTTGACCTTCGGCAGGATCAGGTCGGTGAATTCGTTGTAGGTTCCCACCCCCTCTTTCTCCTGCGCCATGCCCACGTGGGCTTCGTAGATGAGCGGCCCGCCGTCCTGCGCGGTGTAGATATGCAGGTTGTAGTTGTCCCCTTCCCAGTCGAACGGCGTCGGCGGCTCCCACACTTGCCCGCAGTAGTCCTTGGTCGTCTCGTTCTGCACCACGCGCCGGATGTAGGCCGGTATGCGGTCTGTCCAGCTGCCGTCGGCCCCGTGGATATACATCTTGACCCGGCTGCCGTGCCGCAGCCGCCCGCAGGTGGCCTTGTCCGGCAGGAAGAGCGACCATACCCCGTGGGAGTCCGGCAGCAGCTCCGCCGGGTACTGCGTCCGTTCCCAGTCGTTGAAATCCCCGAAAAGGAAGACTTCCCGCGCCCCCGGCAGCCACTCGCGGAACCACCACCCCCGGCGCACCGGGTCGTAATGTATGCCGAAATAGAGGTGCGCATTGGCATAGTTCGAGAGCGAGCGGTTCCATTTGCGGATGTCGCCGAGGCGGCTGTCGAAACGGGCGCAGCGCGCCGCGATCTCCGGCGCAGCGGGTAGCAGCCAGGCATCCCGCTCCACCATCGGCGGAACGGAAGCGGGGGTGTTCGGTGAACGGTCCATAAGGGTTTGGGATTGAAATGAGTACTCATACAAATATAACTTTTTTCCGCAACAAACCGCGGCTTCCGTTTTATTTTGCGCCGCATCCCTGGCGGGCGGGATTGCGGACAGGCCGAAAAAGCCTACCTTTGTTGCGTGAAACGGGCCCGGAGGCCCGAATAATGCCTATGAGAAAACGGATACTTTGCCTGGTGTCGGCGGCGGCGCTCGCCGCGGGATGCGCCGAGAAGGGGATGTTCGAGAATATCCACGTGCGGCCCGACGCGACGCTGCCGATCGGGAATGTCACGGCGACCGACTCCTCGCTTTTCGAGCTGGCCGGCATTGAGAAAAACATGCGGGTGGGGCCGGACGGCGTGCTGACGTTCGTGGACAGCACCGGCCTGACCTTGTCGGGAGCGGGCGTCGGCACTTCGCTGATCGAGGTGCCGACGCAGCGTTTCGACCTGTATAAAATATTGCCCCCGCTGCCGGTGTCCGGCGGCTTCATCGACCTGCCGCAGGGGCTGGTGACCGAGTCGTTCGTCCTGGGCGGGCTCGGCGGGGCGACGGTCGATACGGTGATTTTCGACGGGGGCAGCTTCACGGTCGATGTGGCGGGGCTGGACGGCGTGCCGGGCTATGACAGGTCGGAGCTGCGGATCGTGGTGCCGAACCTTCGGAAAGACGGGCAGCCGGTGATCCTGACGGCCGGGGAGCCGCTGGCCCTGGGGCCGGACTATATGCTGGTGCCGGAGGCCGGGAACCGGATCGTTGTCCGTTTCGAAGGGCGCGTGCCGCGGATGGCGGCGCTGGAAGGCGGCGTGGTGGTCGACGGCGGGGATATCGACTATATCGCCGGATTTTTCGGGCGCAAGGAGATCAGCCGGGTGTCGCGGACGATCCGGACGGACGACCTGGCCGATTTTGCCGGGAATGCGGAGTACGTTCGTTTCGACCGGCCGGAGATCGTTTTTGTGCTCGACAACGAATACAATGCGCCGATGCTGGCCGAGATCGAATCGTTCCGGGTTGACGGCACGCCGCTGGAACTGAAGCCGGGACTGGCCGGGCGGTTGATTTATATCGCCCCACGGGCGGTTACCCGGGTGGTCGTCGGCAACGACCAGACGGTGAGCGGCAACGGGCTGACCGATGCGCTGACCAAAGATTTCCGGGAGATGGCGGTGGATGTGAGCACGTTGCTGAACCCGACGGCGGCGGACATGCAGGATCCGGCGTACATAGCGCCGACGCACAACAGCTTGGGGGCGGCGGATACGCTGGGCGGCGTTTTCACCGTGGAGATCCCGCTGGACGGGGTGCTGGACGGCGTGGCGTTCGACCAGGAGCTGGAGGTCGACCTGCACAAGCTGGACAAGAGGGATATAGAATACGAGAACCTGACGTTGACGCTGTCGGGAACCAACAGCCTGCCGCTCGACCTGTCGATCACGGTGTCGGTGCGGGAGCCGGGCAGCGAGACGCCGGTGCCGCTGTTCGACGAACCGGTGCGGTTCCCCTCGGCGGAGAACAACCTCAGACCGGACGACCCGGCTTTCCGGCCGGGGGTCGTGAACGGCGGGAACCTGATTTCGCGTTCGCTTTCAGCGGATAAGATCGACTTGCTGCTGGGGGCCGACAAACTCTACCTGCGCCTGACGGCCACGACGATGGGGGCGGCCGAACGGACTGCGGCGCGCATCTATTCGCCGTCCGAACTCGACCTGAGGATCGTGGCGGGCGTGAAGTTCGACTACACGGTCAATCCGAAATAAACCGTTCCTTTTTTATATGGCTTATAGGCGCCCGCGGCAATTCTGCAAATTCCGCGTAAACGCGAAATTTCCATTCTTGCCCTTTAAGCGGGCGGGCGCCTTCCCGAACCAGTCTGCGGGTTGGAGGGGACTGCGCTGCCGCGCAGGCGCGTGTGCCCACGCCGGGCTTGCGATGCGTAGCATCGCATAATTTTTAATCGAACTTTGAGTCTATGAAACGATTATACATTTTACTCTTGTTTTTACTTCCCGGCGTTGCTGCGGCGCAGGATCATTTCACGCTCACGGCGCGCGACCTGCCGCAGTCGATGCTGGCCAACCCGGCCATGCGCCCGTCGAGGGGCTTCGTCACGATACCGCTGTTCGGGAGCTTCACCGCGGGGTTCGACAACAGTTTTACTTATAATAAGGTGATCGAAAAGGACGCTGCCGGGGTGAAATACCTCGACACGCGCGGCTTGATGGATGCGACGGCCGGCAAAGACCTGACCCTGATGCGGTTCAACCTCGACCTGGTGAACACGGGCTTTTTCGTCGGGCCGAAAGATTACATGGGGGTGACGCTGCGCACGCGGGCCCATGTGGGGACTTCGCTGCCGGAGGGACTGTTCGGGATGATCCTCGACAATCCGATCAACGAATACAAGACGTTCGATGTGGATATGACGCCCAATGCGGTGGGATGGGTCGAACTGGGTGTGAGCTACACGCGGGATCTGGGACACAACTGGCGGGTCGGGGGACGGCTCAAGTATGTGAACGGCCTGATGTCGATCCAGAGCACGGGACTGGACGTGACGGTCAATAAAAAGTACGACCGCTACGTGGTGGCGGGGGACTACACGCTGCGGGGCGGGAATGTGGATTTTACCCACGGGACGGGCGACCTGTTCAAGGATATGTTCAAAAATATAGGGAGCAATCCGGGCTTCGCGTTCGACCTCGGGGCAACTTATGAGTCGGACAACAAGCGACTGAACGTGGGATTCAGCGTGGCGGATTTGGGGGCGGTGTTCTGGAACCGGAAGAATTCGTCGGTGATCCGCACCCACAGCGAAGGGAAAGAGTATGAGTTTTTCGGGGTGGACGGCCTTGGGGGGCTTATCGATGGAACGACCTCCATCGGGCATGTGCTGGACTCGGCTTACACGGATCTCTCGCGCACGCTCCGGGCCGATACGACGGCGGGGAGCTTCACGCAGATGCTGCCGACGATGTTCCAGGCGGCGGCGGACTATGCGCTGGGGCCGTACATGCGGCACCATGTGAGCGTAGGGTTCGTGGGGATGATCCCGTACCACGGTAAGCTCCATTATGCGGTATCGGCGGGGTATGCCTACCGCTCGCTATCGGGGACGTGGCAGTTGATGGCGAATTACACGTACAAGTCGAACAATCCGGTGAACGTGGGGCTGGGGGTGGTGATGACCACGGGCAAGTTCCAGCTTTTCCTGGCGGCGGACAACATTATCCCGGCGTTCACGCTGACGCGGGTGCGGGGGACGAATTTCAGTCTGGGCCTCAATTTCTTCACGAGCCGCAGGCGGGAATTCAGAGCGTGCGAAAGCCGCTCTGTCGGCCGCACGTCGCGCAAGGCGGCCAAGTATTACACCTATTAACGTAGGATGTTGCCTGCTTGCTTCCGGGTGCAACGGTATACCCCGTGACCCTGCATTACTTCACAGGCAGAAAAGGCAAGAGCTGCGTTTTGCGGCTCTTGCCTTTTTTGATCCGGTTTCCGGCGCGCTGTCGCACAAGCCCCGGCGGGACGATGCGCTGCATCGCTAACTTTTAATCTTAGGGTTTTATATGCAATCCTTAGGTCGCAGTCTGCGGAACCGCAACGAGTCGCGAAGATGCGGACCTCCGCGAGGGGAGGCTGCGGCCCGTCCGCTGCCCCGGAAACTTAATCTTAACCCGATAATTAATTTTCCGGCGCCCGTGGCAGAGCAGGCTATACCACGCATCGCTTACATTTTAACCCTACGATTTTGCGGCGTGATCTCCACTGATGCCAGCCCGGAGCCTCCCCCGGCGCAGGGCTGCAACCTCGCCGGCTCGGTTTTGCCGCGCAGGCTCCGGGAATATATCATTATAATCGTACGTTTTACCGTGCTTCCCGCCGGTCGGCGATCAGGCGCACCAGCTCCCCGATCCAGAGTACCGCCGACGTCGCCGTGATAATGATCGCCCAATCTTTCAGCGAGAGCGGCACTACGCGGAACACCTCGCCCCCGAACGAAACGATCAGGATCTGGCCGATCACGATCAGCCCCCCGACGATCAGAAACCCCGTGTCGTGTAACAGGCCGTGGAACGCCGAATGGCCGCTGGCGTAGGCCTTTGCGTTGAACATGTTCCAAAACTGGAGCATCACGAACACCGTGAAGAACACCGACAGCTTGTAAGGTGTGATGCCCTCCCCCGTCTGGCCGAAAATATAAAGCAATGCCAAAAGCGCCGCCACGAAGCTGAACCCCGTCCAGAGGATCGACCGCCGCATGAACGGGGTGATGATGAAATCCGAAGTCCGGCGCGGCTTATGCGTCATCTCGCGCTTGTCCGGCGGCAGCGAAGCCAGAGCCCCCGCCGCAAAAGTGTCCATGATCAGGTTCACCCACAGCATCTGCGTCACCGTCAGCGGCAGTGTGAAGCCCAGCAGCGAACCCATGAAGACGATCGTCAGCGCCGCCACATTGATCGTCAGCTGGAACAGTACGAAACGCTGGATATTGCGGTACACCGACCGGCCCCACATCACCGCCGTGGCGATGCTGGCGAACGAGTCGTCCAGCAGCGTGATGTCGCTCGCCTCCTTGGCCACCGACGTGCCGCTGCCCATCGAGAGGCCCACGTTGGCGAAGTTCAGCGCCGGGGCGTCATTCGTCCCGTCACCCGTCACCGCCACCACCTCGCCCCGCTTCTGGAGCATCTGCACCAGCCGTTGCTTGTCCATCGGCCGCGCCCGCGCCATGATCTTGATGGATTCCACCCGGTTCAGCGCCTCTTCATCGGACAGGGCCTCCCATTCAATGCCCGTGATCTCGTTCTCCGGGCCGTCCGTTTCCGGGTTCCAAAGGCCGATCTGCCGCCCGATCTCCCGCGCCGTACCCGGCGTGTCGCCTGTCACGATCTTGACCGCGATCCCCGCATTCATGCACTCCGCCACCGCCGCCGGAACGTCTTCCCGCACGGGATCCATAATGGCCGTGTAGCCCGCGAAAGTCAAACCGCCCTCCGAAACCAAAGCCTTGATCCCCTCGGAATCGTAGTGAGAGTAATCCGCCCCGGACGGCAAAACCCGGTAGGCGAACGCCAGGGTACGCATCGCCTTGCTCTGGTAATCCAGCAGTTGCGCTTCGGTTTCCCTGACCTGCGCGTCCGTCAGCCCTGCGCAGCGCTCCAATACCATCTCCGGCGCACCTTTGACATACAATACCGTCTGCCCGGCCAGCCCCGGGGCCGCCGAGCGGACGACCGTCGCCATATATTTATGCCGCGTCGAGAAGGGCAGCTGCGCCACCGTCTCGGTCGCCGCCCGCCACGTCGCGTAGTCCTGCGCCGCCTTATCCATCCACAGGAGTAAAGCCCCCTCCGTCGGGTTCCCCAGCGGCTTGGGTTGCGCGGCGTCGTCCCGGTTCAGGTTGGCGGTCGTATTGACCGCGATCCCTTCGTAAACCACCGCTTCCGGAACCCCGAATCCGAAGTGCGCCGCCTCGACGCTCATCTGGTTCCGGGTCAGCGTCCCGGTCTTGTCGGTGCAGATCACCGTGGTGGCGCCCATGGTCTCCGTGGCGTGCATCTTCCGAACGAGGTTGTTGGTCTTGAGCATTTTGCGGATGGAGAGGGCCAGGGATAAGGTGACGCTCATCGGCAGCCCTTCCGGCACGGCCACCACGATCAGTGTCACGGCCACCATAAAGTAGTTCAGTATCCGGCTCGCGGCTTCGAGGCTGATCCATGACTGGGCCGAAAGCGGGTTGACCCCGAACAGCAGCCCCACCGATGCGATGGCCGCGAAGACCAGGATGCCGAACACGAACCAGAATACCCAGCCGAGTTTTTCGACCGCCGCAGGCAGCGCTTTGGGTTTGCCTGCGAGGTAGAATGCGTCGTAGACGATCGGCACCCACACTTTGACCAACGCGACGGCGCCCCCCGCCAGCACGGCTCCCAGCAGCCCGATCTGTCCCAGCGTGAAGTTATCGCGCCCGTCGAGAAGGTCTTTCAGGAACAGGGCTAAAAATGTAATCAAAGCCAAGGCAAATCCCACCACGCCGATCAGTTTGGCCAGCCGGTCGAGTTGCCGGTTGAGCGGGGTGACCTCTTCGGATTTCACGGTCGCCTGCCGGGCCACTTTGCCGAACTCCGTGGCGTCGCCCACGCGGATCACCCGTGCCACGCCGTGCCCGTCGATCACGGTGGTGCCGCGCAGGACATGGTTGCCGGGATAGGTGGCGTCTTTCTTGAAATCCTCCTCGTGGATGGTCTTCGAAGCCGACGGTTCGCCGGTCAGGTTCGACTCGTTGACTTGCAGCGACACAGCTTCGAGCAGTTCGGCGTCGGCCGGGATCTCGTCGCCGGTTTCCAAAAGGATAATGTCCCCGACGACAATGTCCCGCTTCCCGACTTCGCGCACCTGCCCGTCGCGGATCACGCGGACGGGGCTGTCGTCGTTGACTTGGTTGAGGATGTCGAATTTCCGGGCGGCGTCGACTTCGAACCAGAAGGCGACGCCGGTGGCCAGAAAGATGGCGCAGAATATCCCGATGGTCTCGTAGTATTCCCCGTGCACGATCGAGATGCCTAGCGAGAGGAAGGCGGCGATCAGCAGGATGCGGATCACGGGATCGGAAAATTTCTCCAGAAAGAGTTTCCACAGCGGGGTCCGCGGGGCGGGCGTGAGGCTGTTGCTGCCGTGTCTCTCGCGGCTCTCGGCCACTTGCTCCGAATTCAATCCTTGATGTGTCATCGGTAAATTTAATGGTTCGTTTTTATCTCTACCCCCGTATGGGACTGCCGCTTTTTTCAAAAAGCGGCACCAAAAACTTTTGAGCTAGCTGCGCTACTCCTTAGGCTCCGCAATCCTCAGCTTTGGCGGGCGGAGCGGGGCTGGCTGAAAGCCTAAGCCCCACTCGCCGCGCCAAACATAGGGCATTCGGCAGACTGGGTTCCTCGGCAGGCTGCTCGAAAGTTTCTTTGGTTCTTTCTTTTCAAAGAAAGAACGGTTGCCTGCGGGTAGAAATAGAAACGAACGGTTAAAAATTACAGGGTATTAATTTTGAGTAATTCGTCGATATAGCGGCGATCGTTCGCCAGGCGGGGCACCTTATTCTGTCCCCCCAGCTTTTTGCGCTCCTGCATCCAGCGGTAAAAAGCCCCTTTGCGGGCCACCACCAATTGCGGTGCCCCCAGCGTCGTATTGCGGAATCGCTTGGCCGCATAATCCGAATTGACCTCCTGCAACGTCTTGTCCAGCACCTCCGCGAACAGCATCACATCCGAGGGAGCCGCGTCGAACTCCACAAACCACTGGTGTCCCCCCTT
The DNA here is from genome assembly GCA_947627885.1 of uncultured Rikenella sp. Taxonomy (GTDB): domain Bacteria; phylum Bacteroidota; class Bacteroidia; order Bacteroidales; family Rikenellaceae; genus Rikenella. The sequence continues at coordinate 662 of CANQXP010000038.1, read as the reverse complement.
GGCACGCCCCTTCATAAAGACCGGCGCCGCCGTGTAGTCCAACACCTTGGCTCCCGTCGCCCGGCATGCCGCCGCCATAGCCCGCTCCGCATTGTCGATGATGATCTCTTCGCCGAAAGCGTTGATATAGCTCTTCGTACGCCCCGTGATCCGGATTTTGTACGGGGCGAGGCTCGTGAACTCGACCGTATCGCCGATCATATACCGCCACAAACCCCCGTTCGTGGAGACGATCATCGCATAGTTGACCCCTATCTGCACATCGGCGAGCGTCACCGCCTTCGACGGCTCGGAGAGCTCTTTGAGCGGCAGGAACTCGTAGAAAACGCCGTAATCGAGCATCAGGAGCATATCCTGCGTCGAGAGGTTGTCCTGTATGGCGAAGAAACCTTCCGAGGCGTTGTAAGTCTCCATGTATTTCATCCGGGGCGAGGGGATCAGATGCCGGTACTGCTCCCGGTAAGGGGCGAAACTCACGCCGCCGTGTATGAAAAGGGAGAGGTCGGGCCACACTTCGAGCAGGTTGTCCTCGCCCGTGTATTCGAGTATCTTGTTCATCAGCACGAGGTTCCACGACGGCACCCCGGCGAACGAGGTGATGCGCTGTTTGGAGCACCGGCGGCAGATGGCTTCTACTTTGCGCTCGAAATCGGGGATCGGGG
>CANQXP010000037.1 GCA_947627885.1 uncultured Rikenella sp. | reverse complement strand
GTGGTGGTCGCAAATGATGAAGTCAACTCCTTTGCGCTTGGCGTAGGCCACTTTGGAACAGGCTTTGATCCCGCAGTCGAGGGCGATGATCAGCTTCGCCCCGTTGTCGGCGGCATAGTCGATCCCCTTTTCCGAGATGCCATACCCTTCGGCGTACCGGTCGGGTATGTAGAAAAGCAGGTCGTCCATCCACCGCGCGAGGAAGTTGTAGACCAATGCCACGGCAGTGATCCCGTCCACGTCGTAGTCGCCGTAGACCATCACGCGTTCCCGGTTGGATATGGCTTGCTCGATCCGCTGGACGGCGAGCATCATATCTTTCATCAGGTACGGATCGTGCAGTTCGCCGAGTTTGGGATCGAAGAATTGCTGTGCCAGTTCCGTTGTGTCTATGCCGCGCTGAACCAAGAGGTTCGCCAGCCTGGGGTCGATGCCGAGCGTGGTGGAGAGTGCCTCCACTTTCGCCGCATCGCCCGCGGGCCGGACGACCCACTTCTTGTCTGCGTGCATAACGTTCTATTTTTTTGTTTACTTTTTTTCATCGTTGTCTGGTGTGCCGCAGGGCACATCTTTTTTAATCCCGTACCTGAATCCACTGTTTTATCAGTAACGGAAGAGCGGCTTTTCAAGGTTGCGGGCCCAAGGCCCGCGAACCGAGCGCCGCTTTTAAGCGGTTCGGGGTTAATAAATCGACCTTGGTCGATTTATAACCTGCTTCGGGTCGACCGTAAAGGGCTGCCCTGCGCGGGCGGCGTCCGGGTGACCCCGGCGGGACTTGAGATGCTGCGCATCTCTTTGTTAAATCCCGAATAGTTTCATAAAGTTCCTCACGTAAGCCTCCTTCACCGGGGCCATATCCGGCACAGTCCCGCCGTCACTCTCGGTGCCGGCCAGCTCCGCCGCCATGGAGGTAACCCCTTTGTCGGTAAATCCGCAGGGGTTGATATAATTGAAATACTTCAAATCGGTCGTCACATTCAAGGCGAACCCGTGCATGGTCACGAACCGCGACGCTTTAACCCCGATCGCGCAGATCTTCCGCTCCGGCCGGGTGCCGCTCGCCGGCAGCCACACCCCCGTTGCATGTTCCACCCGTCGTCCTTCGATTCCCCATTCCGCGACGGTCGCGATCACACTCTCCTCCAACAGGTGAATATACTCCTTCAGTCCCAGCCCGACACCTTGTTCAGTCCGGATCGTGGAGAGGTCGAGGATCGGATAGCCCACCAGCTGTCCGTATCCGTGGTAGGTGATGTCCCCGCCGCGGTCGATGTGGTAGTAGCTCGCCCCTATGCTTTTCAGGAACGTTTCGCTCACCAGTAAGTTGTTCGCCTGCCCGCTCTTGCCCAAAGTATATACATGCGAGTGTTCGCACAGCATCAGCACGCCCCGCGCTCCGTCGCCTGCCGGGTGTCCCGCAGAGGCGAGCAACGCATCGAAGTGCGCCTGTTGTAGCGTCCACGCCTCCCCGTAGTCGATCACCCCTTTGTCCAGCACTTCGATCATCTCTCGGAGGCGATTAAGGTGTTCAATGGCCGTGCGGTTTTTTGCTTTGGCGCCAGCCGGTCGGCCATATAGGAAGAACGTACTAACGGCCCGCTTTCGGTATATAATATGCCCCGCTCAACCGCCGCCGCCTTGTATTTTTCGAAAATATCCGGGTGGACGTATTCCGCCACCGGATAATGCCGCGGCGTCGGTTGCAGGTACTGCCCGATGGTCATCCGCCGCACGCCTGCCTCCGCCAAATCGTCCAGCGTACGCAGCACCTCGTCGAACGTTTCCCCCAGCCCGACCATAATGGCGCTCTTGGCCAGGTCGCCGCCGCGGGATGCGATATGCCGCAGCACATTCAGCGAGGTGTCGTAAGATGCGCGCCTGTCCCGTACCTCCGGCGTGATGCGCCGCACGGTTTCGAGGTTATGCCCCACGATGTCCGCCCCGGCATTCAAGATAATGTCTAAATGTTCCGCCTGTCCTGAGAAGTCGGGAATCAGCAGTTCGATAGTAGTCTCCGGATTAAGCTCGCGAATGGCCTTCACCGTGGCCGCCCAGTGTGCCGCCCCCCCGTCCGGAAGATCGTCGCGGTCTACAGAAGTGATCACCGCATGCCGCAGTCCCATCAGTTGCACGGAGCGTGCGATCTTCACGGGCTCCTGAATATCCGGCGGTAAAGGCCGGGCCGAAGATTTCGTGGCGCAGAAGCGGCAGGCGCGGGTGCAGGTGTCGCCCCCGATCATAAAAGTAGCGGTCCCCCGGCTCCAGCATTCCGATATGTTGGGGCAGCGGCCGCTCGCGCAGATCGTATGTAAATCATGCCGCCGCACGGTCGCGGCGACATCGGCATAACGCGGATCGTTATGAAGTTTTACTTTAAGCCATTCCGGTTTGTGCGTGCCGACTTTCTCATGGTTCGAGGGCATTATCGGTTTTCGTTTTTCTGTTAACTACAAAGTAACGAAAAATCCCCCACATTTCCGAGACTCTTTTATCCCCGCTTTATATCCGTACGTTTATTTTGTATTGTGTTTGAGAGAACTGCCGCTTTTGTAAAAAGCGGCACCAAAAACTTTTGAGCTAGCTACGCTACTCTTTAGGCTCCGCAGTCCTCATCTTTGGGGCGCGGGAGCGGCGGCCTTGAAATAGTTACGGCTTATGGCCGCCGTTCACCGCACCCCAAAAGTTAAGGCTGTGATAGATTTAGGATGCGCCAGCATCCTCGAAAGTTTTTCTGGTTCTCTTTGTTCACAAAGAGAACAGTACCCTCAAGTCCGGATGCAAATAAAACGTAGGATTTAAAAACGGTAGGAGGCTGTGACGAAGAAGTTGATGCCCTGCGCGTAGTAATACTTCGAGTCCAGCGGCAGGTAATCGCCCGTAAGGTTTTTGCGCAGCCGCGACGACTCGTAGCCCCCGGTCCGGATATTGCGGCGGTTCAGCACGTTATTGATCCCCGCGTAGATGCCCAGCCGCTGGTCGCCGAGGTAAAACGTCCTGCCGAGAAAAAGATCGACCGTCGCTCCCGCCCCGAAATCCTCCTGATCCATTAAGAACTCCCGATCCATCAGCATGAAAGCCCGTTCCGTGCGCCGCAGCGGGGTAGGGGAGATATAGTTGCCCGCAAAGCCGTTCAGCGCCGCCGAGAAAATCCACGACCGCGGCGTGTACTCGATCTCCAGCACCCCGATCGTCTGCGGCCCCGTGGCCGTGCGAAGGCTTTTGTAGTACACCGTCTCCGTTCCTGCCGTTTCGCCCGTGCTCTCCTGCAACTCGATTGCCGTGGGGTTCGACGTGTAGCGGTTGTCCGACAACACGCCCGCCGCGCGGAGCCAAAGTTGCTGGCCCAGCTGTACCTCCGCCGAAAGCTCGATCCCCAGGTGCCGCGTGTCGATGTCCGACATCAGGTAGTTGCAGAAGAAATGGTTCAGGTCGTCGTAAAAATCGCGTACCTCCGTGCGGTTGCGCAGCGCGGTGGCGAAAGCCCCGAAGTAGGCCCGGAAAAAGGGCGTGCGATAGTTCACACTCACCTCCGCGCCGAGAATGCTCTCATTCTTAAGATCGGGAACCCGCGCGTTGCGGTACTCCGGCGAGATAAAGGCGTTCTGCGGTGTCGGGGCGAGGCTCTGCGCCGTGAGGCGGAAGCCGGCTCGGAACCGGTTGCCGATATTGTAGCCCACCCCGCCCCGGATGAACCATTCGGCCCGCGCGAGCCACGGCGACCAGCCGAACGACTCCGAACCGGGGAAATTCTGCTTGTCGTAGTAGCCGAAACGATGATACGCCGCTGCCCCTACGGCCCCCGCCGCTTCGAAATCCCACTCCCGGTAACGTTTGGTGAAGCGCGTCCACAACCGCGGGAAGAGCGCCTGCATGGAGTACTTGTAACCGAACTCCCCGCCCTCGCGCACCTGCCGGTTCGGGTGGCGCATATCGCTCTGCGTATTGTTTTGGACATCCTCCGGATTCTCGGCGAAAACGTCCACGTCCAGCCAGTAGTCCGCACCCAGCAAGTCGTCCAACCGCTTGTAATTCAGGTTCTCGGCGGCGAAAAGCTCGATGCCGCCCCGCAATAGCGTTTTGGCGTCCGGCTGCCATTCCGCCACCGACTGCAAGGTGAACTCGCGGTAGTCCCGCACCCGGCTGGCGAGGATATAATGCGCCCGCGGATTGTCGTAGCGGTTCCGCTCGACCAGCGAGGCCCAGTCGATCTGGCGCACGTTCTCGTCCGTGTGCCACAAGTCGGTGACGATCCCGCGCATCTCGCTTCCTTCCGGCTGGAAGCTCGGCATATTGCGGTAGTAATCCGGCCGGGGATTCGGCGCGTTCTGCCAGTCGAGGCCGGAGTAGCTCTCCGTGCCGAAACGTGCCGCGAGGGTCGTGACGAGCCTGAATCGTTTGTTCGGGGAGCTGTATTCGTGGGTCAGCATCGCCACCGGCTGCCGAGCTTCGCGCACGTTGGCCGACCGCTGTTTGCCGTTCCAGCGACCCCACGCCGGGTTGTAGAGGTTGTTCCCCGTCAGTTCGTAGGCTTCCGCAGTCGAAGCCGACTGCAAAGCGCGCCGGGTCGGGGCATACCACGCCGTCAGCGCGATCCGGTGCCTGTCGCCGCCGAACCGTTTCGACACCGACCCGAATGCGGCCCAACTGTCGTTCCACACGCCGTTGATCGTATAGGATCGGCCCCACGAACGCCCGGCAAAGAGGGAGTATCCCCAACCGTTCGTTGCGTTTTCGCCGGAGTTGTAGCCTGCCGTGCCGCGGAAGTTGTAGCTGCGGTTGGAGGTCGAAAAAGAGAGTTTGCCGCCGCGTGATTGCTGCCACGGCAGGATTTGCCGATCCTCGGAACGTCCGACGGAGTAGGGAACGGTCTGGTCGGCGTCGTGAATCTCGGTGCCTACGGAGGTCAGCCCGCTGACGGCGTTCCATGCCGGGGCACCGCGAAACCAGTCGGTGAACGCCACGCCGCCCATGCGGAAATCGCGGTACCGCCAGTCGTAACCCCTCGGCTTATAACGTATGAAGCTGAACCCGAAATCGGTGGCCTGCCCGAAGTAGCTGTCGTATGCCTGCAACGGGCCGAATCCGAATGCGTCTTCATCGCCGTCCAACCGCCACAGGGCACGCTCCGCGGCAGGATCCTGTGCGTCCTGTGCGGATGTTTTGCTGTATACGGTCAGTAAAATAACGAAAAGCGTCAGAAAAATACGCATCGGCCTTTTGGGGTGTAAAAAAGGCACGAGTCTTTCACTATGTCGCCCGTGGGCCGTCGCTAAACAGAACACCCTAAAGCACCCATAGCTCCAGACCCATGCCAAGAAGGACATGAGCTGGAGCTCGGTGCTTTAATTGTTCTCTTTCGTTCTGTTAGCGACGGTTACGGGCGAGAACTCAGAATGTAAGAACAGTCTTTTTTTAGGGCCGCGGCCTGTGGAGGGTTCGCAATTGTTAACTTCGCTTCGCTCGTTTTCCTCCTCGCCGTTCGGCCAAGCGAACATGTTCGCTTGGCTCTCACTGGCAGCGTCGGTTGCGGGCCTCCGCGGGGGGAGACTGTGGCCCGCCCGCTGGCGCGGGAGTGTATAATCCGGTAGTTGGCAGACTTCAACTTGCGTTCAGTCCCCGTTGGTTGCCGGCTGCGGTTATGTTATCCGGTGGCCTAAAGGCCATCCAGCCCGGAGCCACCCCCGGCGAAGGGCTGCACTCGCGATGCTCGTTTAGCCTCCGCTGGCTCCGGGCCGCACGGTCTGACCACAAAAGTCGCCCGCTGGCGCGGAAAAGACAATAGTCTTATCAACGACAAAGATAAGGATAAAAACCGAGAGTTAGAGCGAATTGGGGCAAGAAGGTTGTAAACAAGGGATTTAGAGAGAACCGAGCTGCGATGTCGAAGCCAAACTGAAGCCATTGAAAAGCCAACAGAAACCGGAGTTGCGTTACTATCCCGTTACTCTGTTCCGAATGGCAAAGGCGGTTTCAGCAAGGTTTCAAAGCGCTGAAATACAAGCTCTATCCGTCTTGTTCCAGCCGCAAATGTAGTTGAATTTCCGGCATTCGGGCAGAGGCGAGGCGAAAAAAGATCTATTTCGGATGCGATTGCGTTGATTTGCTGCGATTTGCATATCGAAGGACAACTCTACGAGAAATAATTTTGTAACCAAAAAAAAATGTAGAGTTATGAGATCGACATTCAAAGTTTTATTTTACCTCAAACGCAATGCCCCGAAGAAGAACGGGTTTGTTCCGGTTATGTGCCGTATTACCGTAAACGGCAAAATCGCGCAGTTCAGTTGCAAGCTGGACGTGGAGGAGAAATCGTGGAACGTAAAGTCAGGCCGCGTTTCCGGTCGTAGTGTCGTTGCGCAGGAGGCCAATCGTATGTTGGATAAAATCCGCGTGGGTATCAACCGAGCCTATCAGCAAATCTGCGACCGCGACAACTATGTAACCGCCGAGAAAGTGCGTAATGCCTATTTAGGATTGGGTATGAACCACGAAACGTTGCTCGCCGTATTCCGTCAGCATAACGAGGATTACGAAAAGCAGGTAGGCAAGCTCAAAAGCCTTCGCAGCTATTGGAAATACTGCGTCGTTTACAAACACCTCTCGGAGTTCATCGAGAAGCGGTACAAGGTCAGCGACATTGCGCTGAAAGAGTTAACCCCGGCATTTATCACGGACTTCGAGCTGTTCCTCAAAGTGGAAAAGAACCATTGCAACAATACGGTCTGGTCGTACATGATGCCTTTCCGGAAGATTATCTACATGGCCGTCAATAACGGCTTGTTGCAGCGCGATCCGTTCTTCGCGTACCACATTACGAAAGAGGAAACGAAGCGGGGCTTTCTAACCAAAGAGGAAATCAAACTGTTAATCGACGGCACGTTCAAAAAGCCGGGTTATACACTGATCCGCGATCTGTTCGTCTTCTGCACGTTCACGGGATTGAGCTGGACGGATATGGCGAACCTTACCAAAGCGAACCTGCAAACCGCCTTCGACGGGCACTTGTGGCTGAACACCAACCGCCAGAAAACGGGTGTCGAAACGAATATCCGCCTGCTGGACGTGGCAAAGCATATCATCGAGAAATACGAGGGCATAGCCGAAGGGGACAAGTTGCTGCCCGTACCGTGTTACGAAAACTGTAAAAGAGGTATCAAGGCAATAGCGAAGAAATGCGGCATCCAGAAAAACGTAACGTGGCATCTTAGTCGCCATACCTATGCCACGACGGTCTGTCTGTCGAACGACGTGCCCATCGAAACGCTCTCGAAGATGTTGGGACACCGGAGCATCCGCACGACGCAAATCTACGCGAAGATTACGGCGGAGAAAGTGAGCCGCGACATGGAGAAACTCTCGCAGCGTATCGAGCAGATGGAAAGTTTTATTTGTCAAGCGATTTAAGACCCTTAAAACTGAAAAGCGATGAAAGAAGAGAGAAACATCATTACGATAGACGAGTACGGCAGATTGAATTTGCCGACCGACATACATACCGTATGGATGAGCGAAGCGGAAATAGTAGAAATGTTCGGCACGACCGTCGGAACGGTACATGCGGGCATTAAAGCCATTCTCAAAGAAAACGTCCTGCACGGTTACGAAGTCTGCCGATACGTCCGTCTGGAAAACGGCAATGGAGTGGATATGTATAATCTTGAAATGGTTGTCGCCCTTGCATTCCGTATCCGTTCGCAGGGTGCAACGAGATTACGGGAGTATATACTCCGTACACTCGGTGCAGTGAACAAACAGCCTGCAATAAACATATTGATGGCCTGCACGTGCAAAACGGACGGGTGCAACCGACAGATTTCCAACTGACGGCTTCCGATGAAGAAAGAATAAATAGTATTAACTTGTTAAATAGATACCTTATGATCAAAAGAGAAAGAACGCCGGACATCGACGCACAAGAGATTATCGAGATGTTCCGCCCCGAAATGAGAAGATTGAAGCCGACGGATGTCGGTTTGGAGCGTGTACCCGGTACACAGCGTGTAACGAGTGAACCGAATGTGCAAACAGCAACGACGCAACCGACGGATACGACCGTCGCGGCAGAACAGCCTGCACAGAACGTATCCGACTGTGTCGGAGTGAAACGGCAAAGAGCGACGTTGGAGGAATACCGACAGACGTTTCTCCGAGTGCCGAAAATCGAGAACCGCAAACCCGTCTTCGTGAGCTGCGAGGTACGCGACCGACTGGACGAGATCGTCCGCAGGTTGGGAGGCAGGCGGATGAGCGTTTCGGGACTCATCGAGAACCTCGCTCGACATCATCTGGAAACCTACGGCGATGACATCGAACGATGGCGGAAATTGTAAGCCGGCTATCCTTTTTCATAGGATAGTGCAGTATGCACACTCGGTATAGTGAGCATAATAGGCAAAGAGGAAATCTACTTTAATGATCGGAGAGTTTCGGCTCTCCGATTTTGTTAGCGTCGGCTAACAGCAAGGTGTGTATCGAGTTACTCGATACCTTTTGAGTTACTCTCAAAAGCCTTGCCCTGACGGGAACAATCGCTCCTCCAAAGTCGGGCGATTGAGAAAAAATAACAATTGATAGCGATGGCCGACACCAAAGCGGCGTCGATGAATTTCCTGAATGCGCTGGAACGAATACCCAAAGTCGTGGAACAGTACAAGGCGCAGAATGTAACCTACGAGCGGGACATTCCGATTTTGCAAGAAACCGTCGGCGGCGTATGGAAGAAAGAGGACGAATTGAAACAGTTGAAATCCGAAATCGCGGCTCTGGAACGTAAAATTCAATTGGAGTTGGCTCCGATGAAAACCGAAACTACGCAGGAACAGCAGACCGACGGCGAGATGACACAAACACAATCGCCGCCAACAGTCGAACGCACACCAACTGACCTGCCATCTGACACACCGAATCAGTCGCAGTTTCTACGGGGACACGTACAATTCATTAATCCGATGAATGCTAACAGCACAGTAAAAGGAATAAAAATATAGAGTAGTCTTTAATGTTTCAGAATCAAAGGTGTCGCCTGAATAAATTCAAGCGGCATCTTTATTTTATGATTCTTTATTCAAGAAGCCATCATCTTATTCCGAAACTCCTTTGGCGTATATCCTTCCTGCCGTTTGAAAAACCGGACGAAATGCTGCGGATGTTGGAAGCCCAACGATTCGGCAATCTGCTTGATCGTACCTGCGGGATCGAGTATCCGCTCTTTAGCGACGGCAATCATCTTCAGTTGGATATACTCTTGCGCCGTCTTTCCCGTTTCCTGCTTCACCAAATCCCCGAAATAATTGGGCGAAAGACAAATCTTGTCAGCGAAATATTTCACGGTCGGGATGCCTTCCTTCGCCGCCGTATTTGAATAGAGATGATCGTCCAGCAACCGCTCGAAGCGTGCAAGTGCATCGTGATTCATGTCCTCGCGCGTAATGAACTGCCTCTCGTAGAAACGCATACAATAGTTGAGCATCACCTCGATGTTGGAAACTATCAGCGACTTGGAGAACTTGTCTATGGGATGCTGCAATTCACGTACAATCTTCTCCATATAATCTTGCAGGATGATGCGTTCCTCTGTTGAAAGATGCAATGCCTCGTTGGAAGCGTAGGAGAAAAAGGAATATTGCTTCATCTTCTGCCCCAGCGAAGTACGATGCAGGAAATCGGGATGGAACAATAATCCGACGGCTTCTGGTGCGGGACCGTCTTCCAATCGGTAGATACCTACCGTCTGCCCCGGAGCAAAGCTCACGACCGTTTCGTCATCGAAATCATAGACCGTTTTTCCATAGTTGATGATGCACCCGGTTGTTTTCTTGAGAAACAACGCATAAAACCCCAGTGTCATCCGATGTGTCGGTTGCGGCACGGAGCCGTCGAAATGTACGATGCCGACCAACGGATGACGTGTCTCGAACCCGAAAAACCGATTATATTGTTCGATGGTGTCCGCCCTTACAATATCCGAAGTATGATCCATAATTCAAATGCTTTTCTTTCAATAACGTATATGTTCTTATTTCCAATACAAAGGAAACATATTTTCCCCGATAATGAAAGTCCCATGACATAAAACACGTAATTGGGGTACTTTTATCCGTAATCGGGGTACTTTGTTGATTATCATATAGAAACGCTTACAATAAAATCCGTAATCGGGGTACTTCTGTCCGTAAGAAAGGTACCGTGTCGCATGACAGAACGCCCTAATTTTGCATCGTACAAAAAATAACAATGCAAAATCAGCAATTTATGAAACGGATAGTAATTACAACCATGACGGCCTTGGCTCTCTTTGCTTCTGCTGTCGCACAAAACCAAACTGAACGTGTTCCTGCAAAAGGATTTGCCGTTTTTTCAGCTACGGACACCTTTCATCCTTACGAATTTACCCGTCATGCTGTCGGCGATAACGACATTTTAATCGAAACGCTTTATGCGGGCATTTGCCACAGCGACCTGCACGCCGCATGGGACGAACATACGGCACACGGGATTAACGGCATATATCCGATGGTGCCGGGACATGAAATTGCCGGACGGGTGGTGAAAGTCGGCAGAAATGTAACAAAGTTTAAGGCGGGTGATTATGCTGGTGTGGGCTGCATGGTAAATGCTTGCGGACATTGCATGTTCTGCGAGATGGACAAGGAACAGTTTTGCGAGAACGGTACAACATTCACCTACAACAGCATCGACCGTTACCACGATAATGAACCAGCAATGGGCGGCTATTCCGACAATATTGTGGTAAGCGAGGACTTTGCTATCAAGATACCTGCAAACGCTGACTTGAAGCGGGTCGCTCCGCTTTTGTGTGCAGGTGTAACGACTTGGTCGCCCATTCATTTTAGCAATGTCAAGAAAGGCGATAAGGTAGCAGTTGCCGGGTATGGCGGTCTGGGACACATGGCCGTGCGGTATTTGGTCGCTCTCGGTGCAGATGTTACCGTTTTCGACATCACCGACGAGAAGCGTGCCGACGCTTTCCGCATGGGGGCGAAACATTATGTGAACGTGAATAAAGCGGAAGAGATGAAAGGACACAGCAATGCTTTCGATTTTATCATCAGTACGATTCCGGCTGAATACAGTCCGCTTGTTTATGCTCGGATGCTGAAATACGGGAAAGGCGAAATGGCAATAGTCGGACTGCCGGAAACTGCAATGATCAATGTGGCAGACTTGGCTATGGGCGGAGCCGCCAACCGCAAAGTTTACGGTTCGCTGATTGGTGGAATCAAAGAAACGCAGGAGATGCTTGACTACTCGGTGGAGCATAATATCTATCCCGAAGTGGAAATCATCAAAGCCGATGCCTCCGAAATAGACAAGGCATACCGTAATGTTCAGGACGGGAAAGTTAAGTTTCGCTATGTAATCGACATGAGTACGATTAAATAGGAGGCATGACGATGAACAACGATATTATAGAAAGAATGCGGAGCGGAAAGCGGATTTCGGAAACGGACTCCGACTTTCCCCGTTTGTGCGAAGAGATAGAGAACACACGAAAACTCGTCGCTGAACTCAACACGGGCTATCATTCGCCGGATGAAGTGCGGGCATTGCTCGAACGCATCTGGGGGCAGCCGTTGGATGCCTCCGTGCGCATGTTCCCGCCTTTCTACACGGCTTTCGGGAAAACGACCTGTGTAGGCAAAGAGGTGTTCATCAACTTCGGCTGCACGTTTCTCGACCAAGGCGGTATTACGCTCGAAGACGGCGTGTTCATTGGGCCGGAATCCAAAATCCTCACGGAAGCACATCCCGAACAACCGGAAATCCGCCATACGTTGCAAACCGAGCCGGTGGTTATCCGCCGCAAGGCATGGATTGGCGCGGGTGCGATTATCCTGCCGGGAGTTACTGTCGGCGAAAACGCTATCGTTGCAGCAGGTGCCGTAGTAACGAAAGATGTGCCCGACAATACCATTGTCGCAGGTGTACCTGCAAAAACATTAAGAAGAATAAACACTACAGATTATGAATAGAAAATTAACCGCGTTCTTCGTGATATGTGCTATGATTATCACAGGAACAGCTTGCAAAAGAACAAATAATTTGAATAACGAAAAGAATATGGAAAATCTGAATTTAACAGCCGAGTGGGACAAGACGTTTCCCCAAAGCGACAAAGTAAACCACAGCAAAGTAACATTCACCAATCGTTACGGCATCACGCTGGCGGCTGACATGTATGTACCGAAAAATGCTACCGGTAAATTGTCTGCTATCGCCGTCTGCGGCCCGTTCGGGGCTGTCAAAGAACAGGCCGCCGGACTTTATGCACAGACAATGGCCGAGCGAGGTTTTCTGACTATCGCTTTTGATCCCTCCTACACCGGAGAGAGTGGAGGCGAACCCCGTTACGTGGTATCGCCCGACATCAATACCGAGGATTTTTCGGCAGCCGTCGATTTTCTTGCCACCAACGACAAAGTCGATTCCGAACGGATCGGCATTATCGGTATCTGCGGCTGGGGCGGATTGGCCATCAATGCCGCAGCAGCCGACCCGCGTATCAAGGCGACCGTCGCTTCTACGATGTACGACATGAGCCGCGTAAATGCCAACGGTTATTTCGATGTGGACGATAGTGCTGAAGCCCGTAACATTCTCCGTAAAAAGCTTGCCGCACAACGTACCGAGGATTTCCGCAACGGTTCCCCGAAACCGGGTGGTGGCGTTCCCGACGAATTGCCTGCCGATGCTCCGCAGTTCTTCAAGGACTACCACGCCTATTACAAGACTTCGCGCGGCTATCATTCCCGTTCGCTCAACTCCAATCAGGGGCGAAACGCGACGGAGGCCATTCCTTTCATCAATTTCCCGCTTATGAGCCGTGCGGACGAAATCGAAAGTGCGGTACTTGTCATTCACGGCGAAAAGGCACATTCCCGTTATTTCGGCGAAGATGCGTTCAAGAAGTTGAAAGGCGATAACAAGGAGCTGATGATTATTCCCGATGCAAGCCATACGGATCTGTATGACAATCTGGAGAAAATTCCATTCGATAAAATCGAAAATTTTTTCACGGATAACTTAAAATGAGATATTCAGATGAAAATACTTGTATTGAACGGTAGTCCTCGTCCTAATGGGAATACGAAACAAATGGTGACTGCTTTTGCCGAGGGAGCGGTATTAGTCGGGAATGAAGTGACAACAATAGATGTGTGCCGAAAAAAATATCAAGGGCTGTATGGCTTGTGAATACTGTCATGGGAAAGGTCAAGGCACTTGCATACAACAAGACGACATGCAGGAGATCTATACATTGCTGAGGGAAGCCGACATGCTGGTAATTGCTTCTCCAATCTATTATCATGGTATTTCAGGACAACTTAAATGTGTCATCGATCGCTTTTACTCTGTGGCATATCCAAACAAACCTCCCCGTCTGAAAAGGATTGCCATGATTTTAAGTTCCGGAGACGCTGATATGTATGATGGTGCAATGTTCTCTTTCAAAGGCGATTTTCTTGATTATTTGGGTCTTGAAAATTTAGGCGTTTACACGGCTTATGGAAACGAGAACGGTTCTAAAAGGAAATTGGATGAATTGAAAAAATTTGGCGAATCATTAAAATGAAAATATAATGAAAATGTGGTTATTAGCTATATTATTACCGGGGTTGCTATTGACAACCAATGCTTGCAGCCCTACAGATGAACCTGTAAAGACTGAAGAACCTACGCCCACGCCCGATCCGGAGCCGAATCCTGATCCGAACCCTGATCCGCAACCTACGGGTGGACGGGCATTGGTGGTCTATTTCTCCTGCACGAACACGACCAAAGGCATTGCCGACCGGATTGTCGAGGCGACAGATGCGGCGACTTGGCGCATCGTGCCCGAAGTGGCTTACACGTCCGAGGATTTGAATTACAACAATTCATCATCCCGTGCCAACCGAGAACAGAATGACCCGTCGGCACGCCCTGCCATCAAGGGCAAATGCGAAAACCTTGCCGACTACGATGTGGTTTTCCTCGGTTATCCTATCTGGTGGGGCAAAGCTCCTAAAGTCATTTTCACATTCCTCGAAAGCCATGACCTCACGGGCAAGACCATCGTGCCGTTCTGCACCTCGCACTCCAGCGGTATCGGTTCGAGTGATACCGACTTGCACCGTCTGGCAACCGGAGCCGAATGGAAACAAGGGCGGCGATTCAGCGGAAACGAATCAGAAGAAACAATTAAAAATTGGATTGAAAGTATGAACCTGAATTTTAGTAATGATACGAATGCAGGGGCATTCGACCTCTCGAAAGGTACGAACGGAAACGCCCCGACAGTGAAGTTAAGCAGCGGCTACGATATGCCTATTCTCGGATTGGGAACTTACAGCTTGCACGGAGCCACTTGCGTCAATTCCGTAAAAGCCGCACTTGCTTCCGGTTTCCGTAAGTTCGATACAGCATCCATCTATGGCAACGAGGAGGAAGTGGGGCAAGGTGTCCGCGAATCGGGTGTACCACGCGAGGAAATTTTCGTGGCGACTAAACTCTATCCCAACCAGTATTCCAATCCTGAAACCGCCATCGAGGAGTGCCTGCGCAAACTCGACATCGGGTATATCGACCTTATGCTGCTTCATCATCCCGGTACGAATGACGTGAAGGCATACAAGGCAATGGAAAAATATGTGGCGGCAGGCAAAATCCGTTCAATAGGCGTATCGTGCTACTATGTCAAGGAGATAAACGAATTTCTGCCTAAAGTGAATATCAAACCGGTATTGGTTCAAAACGAGGTTCATCCGTATTATCAGGATACGGAGGTGGTGAAACATCTTCATGACCTCGGCATCATTGTCGAAGCATGGTATCCTCTCGGTGGCCGTGGACATCAAAAGGAACTGTTAAGCGACCCCGTTTTGTCCGAGATTGCAGCCAGACACAATAAATCGGTAGTCCAAGTGATCCTACGATGGGACTTGCAACGGAGTGTGGTCGCCATTCCCGGTTCGAGCAACCCCGACCATATCAAGGAGAATATCTCGATTTTCGACTTCTCGCTGACCAACGATGAGATGGCTCGAATCGCCGCACTTGACAGAAACGAGAAACACGATTGGTATTAACCCGCGTTCTCTTAAGCTAAAACTCATAATGGGCTTACTTTACTCGTTATGATGTTCATGTTCGTATATGAGCGTAGGAAAGCGAAAAAAGTTTATCGCTATACCTAAACCGCATAGAGTTCATAAATGAAAAGTCATTCACCTTTTAAGGAATAAATCCCCTCCGTAGATTGCTGTATGCAACAATACGAGAATTGAAATTGAAAGATTTATAACTTAAAAGATGAATAATTATGACACACCATATTACGACGGATCACCTTGTCGATGCCGCCTCGAAAGCCGTTACGGAAGAACTCTTTTGTGAATTTAACAGAGCCCTGCAATCGTTCTGCAATGAGGAACAAGACCGGATTGTGGTTTTCCGAACCTTACGCTACACACGCATCCGATTGTATGCCTTGCGGAAATACCTTTCCAATGAGGATGTTTCGACACGTATAACGCAAGGCCGTTTCTTGGATATAGCCATCGGTTATATCAATACGGAATTGGATTTGCTGCGTCGGTATGACAAAACACATGAAGAACCGATGCCGTCCGAATCGATACATCGTTGGACGGGAACGCTCGTCGAGTTGGTCGAATTGATTTACGGCTTGCAAGAATTGCGCTGTATCGACGACGGCGAGACCGCAATCAATGAATTAACAACTTTTTTCGGTCGGATATTCGGCTTGGAAATTAAAGAACGTAACTGCTATGATGCCTATTTGGACATGAAACGCCGTAAGAATGACTGCCGTACTTATTTCCTCGACAAGATGCGCGAACGTCTGAACCTGCGGATGCAACGCGACGATGAAAAAGAACGGGAGCGGCGACGCTAACTAAAATAATGCGGACGGAGTTTTCCATCCGCATTTTCCACAAATTCCGATTATCCGTTTTGTAATTTTCCGGAAAAACGCTACATTTGCATAGAGTTGTTTGACGAGATGCAAAATGCAGCAGTTCAGCGCAGTTACATGGTTGCCAAATCGTTACCAACAACTTTCTTAACCTCTACTCTACGCTGTCATTCAGACAGATACATAAAAGTTTCTTATCCACGACAAAGATAGCGATTTTTCGAACGTGTATGCGACCAACAAGCCGTTTCGGAATATTTTCCCCAACGTGCGGCTAAAATAAAAAGGCGGCCGCTATCAAATAAGCCAGATGGAACGGTGAGCCGATAGTTATGTTTCCGCGCCAGCGGGCGGGCCGGACGCCTCCCCACGGGAGGCCCGCAACACGCCGCATACGCGCCGCGATGCCGTCCACCCGGGCGTCCAACCCGAATTGTAACCCTACGCTTTTGAGGCTGCTGTTTCCATCTCCCCCTTCCGTATCCCCGTCACTCCCGTACGCAGCGGACGGGAAAGCCGATAGCCGGAACCGCATAACCTCCCCGGTATCCACCGGGATCGACAAGGCCGCTATTGCTGAACAAATAGTAATTCTTGTCGTCCCGTGTAGTAGTCCAGTTGCTGATCTCGACCCCGCACATGGCGAAATAACCGGTGGTCCAGTGACGATATCCGGTTACCGGAT
Source organism: uncultured Rikenella sp. (assembly GCA_947627885.1). Classification (GTDB taxonomy): domain Bacteria; phylum Bacteroidota; class Bacteroidia; order Bacteroidales; family Rikenellaceae; genus Rikenella. The sequence continues at coordinate 5,581 of CANQXP010000037.1, read as the reverse complement.
ACCACGTCGGAGTAGGAACAGAGACTTCGATCGTCCAATAACGTCCCATGTCGGGATTCACTCCTGTCCATCGACTGTTGTCTGCCGTGAATTTTACCCACGGATTTTGCGGGTTATCCGTCGTTCCGCCTTTCGGCACCCGCCACCCCGCCGGGCAGGGGTCGAAATCGCTTCGGCGGTGTCGCTCGGCAGCCGTCCGGGCTATTTCCCCTGCCCGACGTACCCTTGGTTGTCGATATACCACGACGTTCCGCCGAAGCCCGGCGCCACGATGCGGTAGGCATCCCCCGCCGCATAAACGACGGGTTTGAATTCAAGCCCCTTGACCTTGATCTCGGCGGCTTTCAACTCCTCCGGCGTGGCGGCCCAGCGGCCGTTAGCGCCCCGGAACTCCCGCTGGCGGAAATAGAGCTGCCGCAAAGCCCACTTGACATCTTCGTTCGGGTTCCACACGAACGGCGCGGTGCCCTTGCCTGCCGTAAGGGTCGAGAATTGCAGGAAACCCCAGTATTCCGGCTCGTGGATGCTGATCTTGCCGCTCGGTGCCCACACCCAGTTGTCCTCCGGCGTCTTGGGCCGCTTCGCGTACTTGCCGTCCACCACGTCCAGCTGCCACTGCACGCGCGAAAAGTTCAGCCGCCACTGTTCGCCGTCCTTAATCTCGCGTTTGCCGTACTGCACCTCCATCAGGGTCGAGAGCGGGATCGCCATCTCGAACGTCCATTTCTCGTCGGTGTCCGACGGGTCGTTCAGCGTTCCGTAGAGCTTGACCGCCGAACGCATCCCGTTCATGTTCCACGCGTTGAGCGGCGCGCCTCCGTCGCGGTAGGGTCGGGTCAGCATCAGGTCCCATTCTGTCCCCAGGGCATTCACCTCGAACTCCATATAGTGGTGGGTACTCCCCGTGACGTCGAGGAAAACCTCGAAGTCGTTGTCCTGAAAAATCACGGACTCCCGTTCGGTGAGGGTCGCCCAGAGGTTCGGCTCGATCATCTCGGCGGCGATGTAGAGGTTCTTGTCGTCCCACATCAGTTTGGCGCGGCAGCGGTGCCGCGGGGTGACGGGCCGGTTCTTACCCTGTATGTCCACGAAATCCGAAGTCCACGGCACGTCGGCCCACTCCGGGGTGTCGATATTTCCGTCGATGGTCACGGCCTGCGGCGCGCGGTAGCAGACGTAATGCGGCGGCAGGAACTCATAAGGGCTGCCGAATTCGATGTTTTTCTGTGCAAAAAGGGTGGTCGCGGTACCGGTGAGCAGGGCGGCGCTGAGGATGAGTGCTTTTTTCACGAAAGTTTATTTGGTTTGGATTTTTTGTCTTTTGTAAGGTTGTTACTTCGGGCTGCGCGCCAGGGGGTGGCGCAAAGCGCCAGCGCGCAAGCCCGGCGATTCTGCGAATCGCGGAATTATCGAACCTTTTGCAGCACGGCGTCGGTGATGTTCCCCAGATTGCCCTGCCAGTAAAGCTCGCCTTTGGAGTTGACCAGGATCGTGTAGGGCAGGAACTGCACGTTGAAGGCCTGGTAGACCTTGCCGTCCGGGTCGGTACCGATGTAGTACCGGTCGCCGCACTCTTTCAGGAGCTTGTCGGCGGCCGGCCCTTTGCGGGCCATCAGCACGACGATCTGGATGCCCGAATCGCCGTTGCCGTACTTTTGCCGGATGTCAGCCAGCTTCGGGAAGAAGCGCGCCGAGGTGACGTTGTCCGGGTCGTAGAACTCGACCAGCATCGGAGCGGTTGGCCCGACCCCGGCCCGGCGGGAGCCGCTGTAAGCCACTGCACCCCCTTGAAATCGGGTATGCGCGAGCCGATCACCATCTTCTGGGCGAAAGCCGTCCCCGCTGCCAGCAGGGCGAGGCTCAACATAAGGAGCTTTTTCATCGTTCGGAGGTATTAAGCCCTCCCGTTCCCGCCGCGGAAGGTGCGATGAAACATTGAACAGGGCAATTATCCTGCCAGCTGCTGCATCTCGATCAACTTGTGGTAGATGCCTTCCAGGGCCATCAGCTCGGCGTGTGTACCCTGTTCGGCGATCCGGCCCGACTCCACCACGATGATCTTGTCGGCATGCTGGATCGTGCTCAGCCGGTGGGCGATCACCAGCGAGGTGCGCCCCTTGAGCAGGGACGACAGCGAATCCTGCACCAGCCGCTCGCTTTCGGTGTCGAGGGCCGAGGTCGCCTCGTCGAGGATAAGGATGTCCGGGTTGCGCAGCACCGCCCGCGCGATGGAGAGGCGCTGCCGCTGTCCGCCCGACAGTTTCATGCCCCGGTCGCCGATATTGGTCTGGAAACCGTGTTCGGTCTCCATGATAAAGTCGTAGGCGTTGGCCACCCGGGCCGCTTCCATCACCTCTTCGAGCGTGGCGGTGTCGTTCCCCATGCGGATGTTCTCCTCGATGGTGTCGTTGAAGAGCACCGTCTCCTGCGCCACGATCCCCATATGGGCGCGCACGCTCTCCACTTGATAGTCGCGCAGGTCGGTGCCGTCCACCAGCACCGCTCCCGCGTCCGGGTCGTAAAAGCGGGGGATCAGGTCGGAAATGGTCGATTTCCCGCCGCCCGAAGGCCCCACCAGCGCCACGGTCTGTCCTTTCGGGATGGTGAACGATATGTCGTTGAGTACCAGCCGGTCTTCGTACGAGAACGACACGTTCCGGAATTCGATCCCCTCGGTGAACTCGGTCAAAGTCTTTGCATCCGGCTTGTCGGTGATGACGGGCGCCGTGTCCATCACCTTCAGCACGCGCTCCCCGGCGGCGATCCCCTGGTTGATGTTCCCGAAGGCGTCCGCGATGGCCCGCGCCGGGCGCGTCACCTGCGAGAACGCTCCGAGATAGGCGATGAAGGCCGCCGCCGTCAGGTCGCCGTTCAGGATCATGTTGCCCCCGTAAACCAGGATGAAGGACAGGGAGGTGATCCCCAGAAACTCGCTCATCGGCGAGGCGAGCTGTTGCCGCCGGGCGATGGAGCGCATGATGTCGGAATAGCGGCCGTCGAGCTTGCGGAATTTCCGGTCGATGTAGCCGGTGGCGTTGTAACCTTTGACGGTCTTGATGGCGCCGAGCGATTCGTCGAGCAGGCTGACCATGTCCCCGAAAGCCTCCTGCCCTTCGGTGGCGGAGCGGCGCAGTTTCTTGACGATGTAACCGATGCAGAGGGCGATCACGGGCAGCACGGCGATGGTGAACAGGGTCAGGTGGAACGAGATGCCGATCAGCAGCACGAAGTAGCCGATCAGCAGGAAAGGTTCCTTGAAGAAGATCTGGAAGGTGCTGGTGATGCAGAACTGCACGACCTGCACGTCGGAGGTGATCTTGGAGATGATGTCGCCTTTGCGTTCGTTGCTGAAGTAGCCTACCTGGAGCCGCACCACGCGGTCGAACATGGTGTCGCGGATCTGCTGGAGGGTGTGGATGCGCAGGTTTTCGAGCGTGCGCTGGGCGAAGTAGCGGAACAGGTTGCTTAGGAACACGATCACGACGGTCAGGATCGCCAGCATGAAGAGCATGTCTTTGATGGTGTACCCGGCTCCGGCCACTCTGTAGAGTCCGTAGTTCATCACGGCTTTGGCGTATTCGGTGCTGAGCTCGAAGTGGGGCATGGCCGTGACGGCCTGCATCATCGAGTCGGCGTCGAACATGGTCTGGATGATGGGGATCAGCATGGCGAAAGTCATCGTGTTGAAGACCGTGTGCAGGATGATGCAGATAAAGTATGGGACGGCGTAGCGGCTGTAGGGCCGCCCGAACCGGAGTATGCGGAAGTAGGTGTTCATGCGGGTAAAGGTAATGCTTTTTCCGGTATCTGCCAGTCGGCGGCGCGCCGAACCGGAGGGAACGAGTAGCAGGTTTCCCGCGTCAGTGTCGGCCCGGAGCCAGCGCGGGCAAGACCGCAGGTTGCAGCCGTTAACTTCGCTTCGCACGTTTTTGGCTTCGCCTTTCTCGGGCTTGCTCGCCAAAGTCCGCCAGCGGCCTCTGGCCTCGCCACGCCGCTCGATTCTCCTCGCCGCTCGGCCATAGGGTAGTTACAGCCTCACCGGAGTGCCCGCGGCACCTGGCAGCGTCGATTCGCCGGGGATGGCTCCGGGCTGCGCGACCTAAGGTCGCCGGAAACGATATAGTGGCGGGCAGTTTTGTCCCCGTGTCAACGGTGGCATGGAGATGTGTTCCCGGGTCGAAGCCTGCGGAGCCGCTCCGAGCGGAGCGAGGTTGCGGGCCTCCGTAGGGGGAGGCTTCGGCCCGCCCGCTACGCGGCTTTGATCGGGAAGGCTCCGAGCCGAACAGGTTGTTCCTTTAAACTTGCAGGTTTCGGCCCGCCCGCTGTCACCGGGAAACAGCCGCCCGTTTGGATAAGAGCCCTCGAATAATTATCTTTATGCCGACATAGCGCCCGGTCGACATGGGCGCCGACTTACATACATTTCGTATTCGTCCGGAATCAAAATCTGGTAAATTTTTAGCAAGACGAGTCGAAGTACGCAATGCGCGTATCCCTGTTATCGGGGTACGGGCTTGCTTATTTCGTCTTGCAGGTTTACCAGAACCTCGATTCCGAATGAGTACAGTTCGTACCCTTTCTTATGCGAAAATCCCACTTCTGAATCCGTTTCCGGGTCAACCGGGCGGCCCATAAAAAGGCCTATACCGCGCGGTTCATCCTGATGTTCGACCCGCCCGACCCGGTGCAGACGCTGGAGTTCCGCAACGACACCCCGCAGGGGCTGCCGTGGGACTTCGAATTTCGTACGTTTCGCCCGATGGCGGAGGTGAAGGTTGATATACTGTCGGACAGGAAGACGTCGGAGGGAGATCCCACGATATGGATCGAGGCGGAATGGAACGGCGGTAAACGCGAGTGCCGGATTTGTGCCGACATCGAAGGACATATCCGCCACCGCGAAGTGTTCGCGGCGACCGATACGCCGCCGCAGGAACCGAAATCGGGACAATAAATAGGAGAAATTTCGGGCTACTGCGGGTCGGCCTCGGCGATAATGTGGACAGCCGAATACTGTTTGCGGACCTGTGCGAGGATCTCCAGCAGGATCACCTTGGCGCGCGCCACTGGCCGCTGCCGCTCGATGCGCAGCAGGATATGGAGGATATGGAGATTCTGCACCCGGTCTATCTGCGGCTCGAACGGCGGCGACACGCGCCGCCCGAACCGCTCGCGCAGCAGGGCTTCGCATCGCTGCGCGGCGGCGGTCGCCAGCTGTTTTTCCGGATGCCGGAAGGTCAGGCGCAGCATCCGCACGTAAGGCGGGTAGAGCAGTCCCCGCCGTTCTTCCATCTCGTGGAGGTAGAATCCTTCCGCATCGTGGTTCGCCAGGGCGATCAGCGCCGGATGGAGCCGCTGCGAGCTTTGGATCACCAGCTCGCCGCTGCCGTCCGCCGGAAGCAGGGCTTTCAGCTGCGTCAGTAGCTGGAACGCCCGCTCGGCGGCCCGGAAGTCGGGATGCGCCAGCATGTTGTCCGCGTTGATGACCCCCACCAGTCCGATCCGTTCGCCCGATTGCGCCGAGCGGGCCACCATCTGGGTGCCGACCAGTATCCCGGTCTCCCCTTCGGCCAGGTCGGTC
>CANQXP010000036.1 GCA_947627885.1 uncultured Rikenella sp. | reverse complement strand
CCCGTACCTCGGCCCCCAACTGCGCCAGCAGCAAGCTCCGCCCCAGGTTCTCGCCCACCAGCTCCCGCGAATTGTTCTCTTTCACCAGCGCGTCCACCCCCTCGCGCACCTCGCACAGCAAGGGCATCAAGGTACCTTCCAAGGCCATGATCCGCTCCTTGCGGGCCGAATTCCGGCTGTACCACTCCTCCACGCTCTCGGCACTCTGGGCGAAATAGGTGTTGTAAGCCAGCGGTTCGTCGCTCTCCGCCAGCCGCACCAGATAGGCCGCAAAACCTTTGTTCCCCTGTTTGAAATCGGCCGGGTCGAGACCCGCCGCCGAGATGGCCTCCACCGCCTGCCGCGCCGCACGCTTCACGACCGCAAACCGGGCCGTTATCTCCCGCACGATCCCGTCATAAACCTCCAAGATCCGCTGCGCCCCGTTCGGATTGGGCACATAGCTCTCCTTGAACAGCTCGGCACCGATCCGCACGATATCGGGCCGCACGTCCCATCCCCGGCCCTGCTCCGCCCGCTCGTCCACGAGCCTGTCCACCGCCTCGCGCAAAGCGCGGTCCGAAGCCGTCCGCTCCAGCATCCTGTCCACCGCAGCCGCCAGCACCCAGTCTCGGTCGATCTCCACCGTGTAGTCGAAATCCAGTCCCAACTCGCGGAAAAAAGCCCTCGCCACCCGCTGGAAAAATTTATCGATGGTCGAAACCGCAAAACGCGAATAGTCGTGCAGGATCAGGGCCCTGGCCTGCGCCGCATGGCGCACGATCCGGCTCCGCGAAAGCCCCGTTTCGCGGATCAGGTCGTCCAGATAGGCGACTCTGTCACCCTCCGCCGGAGCCGTTTCCGGCGCCGAAGCCAGGGCATGCAAGCTGCCGATGATGCGCCGCTTCATCTGCTCGGTCGCCTTGTTGGTAAAAGTCACGGCCAGCGTCCCGCGGTACAAGAGCGGGTCGACCACCACCCCCTTGATATATTCGTAGGCCAGCCGGTAGGTCTTTCCCGACCCCGCCGACGCCTTCAGTATCTTGACTTTCCCCATGCTTTTACGCCTATTGCCACCAAAGATAGCAAAAAAGAGCGACCGCCTGTAAAACTAAATATATAGTTTGTAACTTTCGCGGCGTTTACATCCAAAAATCGGACAGACCGCGTCTTTTCTACCCTGCAGCGAAGAGAGGGAACGCGCGTCTGAAATAAAAATGCTCTTTCCGTTTGGAAATTAAAATTCACCTGTTACCTTTGTAGTGTAATAGTTAAGTAATACACTAAACCGAAATATCCGAATCCAGATCAAACCACGCTATGAAAAAAGTAGTAACGATCGCAGCCGGCCTGCTGTTCCTGCTGGCCAGCCCGCAGGACGGGACAGCACAGGGCCAGCCGGCCAAATCCCAGTCCCGTGCGGCTTCTCAAGTCCAAAAGACCTACGCCGTCAGCGGAACGGCCATCGACGCTTCGACCAGAAAACCGGTCTCTTACGCCACCGTCTCGCTGACGGCCGACAGCACGACTCTGCCCATAGCCGCCGTAGTGACCGACGGGGAGGGCCGTTTCACCCTGCCCGTGAAAAAGGCCGGAACTTTCGCACTCCATATCAGCTTTACGGGCTACACGACCGCCACGCAGCCTGTCACGGTCAATGACGACGTCCCGGCCCTGAAACTGGGCGAGGTGACGCTCGATCCCGGCATCACGACAGAAGAGGTGACCGTCACCGCCCAGCGCCCGCTGGTGACGGCCGACATCGACAAGATCACCTACAACGCCACCTCCGACCCGGAGACCCCGACCCTCACCGCCCTCGAAATGATGCGCAAGGTGCCGATGCTGACCGTGGACGGCGACGACAACCTGCAACTCAAAGGGCAGGGCAACTTCAAGATACTGGTCAACGGCAAGACCTCGACCCTGATGGCCCGGAACTATAAGGAGGTCCTGAAGGCGATGCCGGCCGGCTCGATCAAAAGCATCGAGGTCATCACCGACCCGCCCGCCAAATACGACGCCGAAGGGATCGGCGGCATCATCAACATCATCACCAACCGCAAGACCAATAACGGCATAAACGGCAGCATCGGACTGGGCACCGACACCTGGGGCGGAGTCAACGGCAACGCCTACATCGCCGCCTCGCTGGGTAAATTCAGCCTTTCCGCCAACTACTTCGGCGGCTACTTCCGCCAGCCCGAAGGCACCGCGGACGGCCGCACCGAGACTTACAGCAGCACCGAAGCCCGTTACCTCGATTACACACGCATCCAGAAAGGAAACGGGGTGAACAACGGCCTCTCCCTCGAAATGGGCTACGAGATCGACACCTTCAACCTGCTCTCCCTCTCACTGAACGGCTACCTCGGCAATTTCGATATGTTCGGTGACATGCTCACCGCCACCTACACGCCCGACCTGAGGCCCACCACCTCCTACGACAACCGTACCTCCACCCGGATGAACTTCGGCTCGGTCACAGGCAATATCGACTACCAGCGCACCTTCCGCAAACCCGATCGCACTTTCACCGTATCCTACAAACTGGACTACAACCCCAACACCAGCAAATACGACCGCGACATCACCGGCACGCTGAACTATCCCACCTACTCCCAGCGCTCCGACAACCGCGCCGCCGGCTACGAACACACCTTCCAGGCCGACTACTTCGATCCCATCACCAAAGTGCACCAGATCGAAGCGGGCGTGAAATACATCCTGCGGCCCAACACCAGCAAGACCGAAGATTACCGCCGCGACGGCGGCGGGGAATGGACTCCCGACAATAGCCAGAAAAACGACCTCGACTACCGGCAGCACATCGCCGCCGCATACGCCAGCTACCTGATGAAACTCAGCAAATTCAGCGTCAAGCTGGGCGCCCGGGCCGAATACACCGTCAACGACGGCACCTTCCGGCTCCGCGACGGCGACCACAAGCTCGACAACAAATACTTCGACCTGATCCCCTACGCCACCTTCGCATGGCAGCCCACCCAGATGCAGACCCTCAAGGTGGGCTACACCCAACGCCTCTCGCGTCCCGGCATCTGGTACCTTAACCCTTACGTGAACGACCTCGACCCCAGCAACGTGGAGACCGGGAACCCAAGGCTCGAATCCGAGATCAGCCACAACATCGACCTCAGCTACAGCAACTTCGGCAAGACATACAACATCAGCGTCAGCCTCAACACCCGGCTGACCAACAATGCCATCGAACGCGTGACCGCCACCCTTCCCGACGGCGGCCTGTTCAGCACCTACGAGAATATCGGCCACAGCCGCTACTACGGTCTCTATTTCTACGGCGCACTGCGGTTGCTTCAGAACAAACTCAGCTTCAGCCTCAACGCCGGTACCGGCTACACCACCCTCAGCGCCAACAACGGCAGCGGCCTGAAAAACCAGGGCTGGAGCGGTAACGGCTACCTGAACATCAACGCCCAGCCGTGGAAAAACGGGAATATCTTCGCAGGGGCTGGCTTCTGGAGCGGCGGCGTGGGCCTGCAATCCAAAAGCCCGACCGGCTGGTACCACTCCCTCGGCATATCCCAGGGATTCCTGGACAAGAAACTTCGGCTCAGCGTTTCGGTAAGCAATCCGTTCCGCGGAAAAATGACCTACGGCTGGAGCAGTTTCGGCCCCGATTTCGAACAGCAGAGCCATCTCTACCAACCGTCACGGAGCTTACGCGTTAACCTGACCTGGAACTTCGGCAAGATGCAGAACCAAGTGAAGAAAGCACGTCGCGGAATCCAGAACGATGACCTCAAGAGCGGCAGCGGAAGCCAGCAGCAAGGCATCGGCGGAGCGCAGGGACAATAACAGTCCTTTCCTTTTCCATAACAAAGGGGGTTGGCATCTTTTAAATGCCAACCCCTTTCGTTTGCTGCGTTCAGCCCGTCGGCCCCGGAGGTACGTGACAGCGGCGGACTTGTCCAGCAAACCCACCAAATCCGGACTGGCCCCCAGCCAATGAATGCGTTCTACCTGCTTTCGTAAAGGAAAGGGGCTTGCCGAATTTTCGGCAAGCCCCTGTATATTACATACCGGCCGGCAGCACCGGCGGAACGACCTGCTGCGCCAGCGTCCCCTGCGCCTTGTAGTAGTCCGCGATCGAAACCTTGTAGTTATAATTGGAATTGACGAACGCCGTATAAGACTGTATCCACGCCAACTGCGCCGACAGCACGTCGAGGATCGGCAGTTTCCCCTCGCTGTAACTGAACGTATTGAGGATCAGGTTGTCCAGCGCCACGTTCAGGTTCGCCTCCGCCACCTTCACCTGCTCGTAGCTCTGCTCCATATTCGTGCGGGCCACCGCCAAGTCGCCGTTCACCGAATTTTCGGCATCCAGCAACGCCCACTGCGAACTCCTCGCCGCCGCACGTGCCATGTTGACGCTGTGCCGCCGCTCGTTCCACCGGAAGATCGGCATATTCAGCTGTGCGAACGCCACTCCGTAGAGCTTTCCGTCCCCCGTCAGGTTGATCTCCGGTGTGCCGTAGATCCCCTGGAATCCCACCACGAACTGCGGGTTGTACTGCGCCCTGGCCAGCCGGATATTCTGGTTCGACAAGTCCAGCCTCCTCTGCGCGATCCGGTAGTCCGGCCGCACAGCCAGCACGCTCCCGAGCGACACCCGCCCCGGCATCTCGACCGGCTGGGCGATCGTGTCCGTAGCGAAGAAACCTTCGGGTTGCAGGTTGCCCATCAGCGTATTGAGGTTTTGCAGCGACGAGCGGAAGAGCTTCTCGGCCGCTATCTCCTGCAACTTGGCCTCGTTGAGCCGCGTTTCGACCATCAACAAGTCCGTCCGGCTCACGTAGCCGTCCTGAAAACGCGTGTTCACGATGCTGTAGAGGCTGTCCACGATCCGCACATAGATCCGCGTAATGTCCCTCTGCTGCTGCGCTGCCGACAGCGACCAATAGGTCAGGTCAGCCGAATAGACCACATTTTCGAGGGTCATCTCGCTCTGTATTTCGGCGATCGACCGCTCGATCTGCGCCGCCCGCGTCTGGTTGGTCACCGCATGGCCCGTGTAGACATTCTGCTGGATCGCCAGCTGGGTCGTGTAGTTGTAATCCTTGAGCGAGAAACCCGGAATATCGAACGACATCGGCTGGTTGGTCAGGTAGCTGAACGACGCCTGCGCCCCCAGCGAAGGGTAATAACCGGTCTTCGCCCTCTTTACCTTGAACTCCGCCGCCTGCACATTCTCGCGACTCATTTTCAGCTGGTTGCTGTAATCCACCACTCGGCGGCGGAACTCCTCGCGCGACAAGGGTATCGTTCCTACCGCCGGCACGGTGTACTCCTGCCCGGCCCCCGGAACACCCGCACGCCCCGGAACCTCCACAGCCCTTACCACCGAGAGCGCAACGGCAAATGCAGCGCACACAGCCAGCATCCCGCAAATGATATTCTGTTTATTCATAGTCCTATGCCTCCTCCGTATTTGACGACTCCTTTTTCGGCGACTTGATCCCCATGATGAGGCAGTAGGTCACCGGCAGGATAATGATCGTAAGGAACGTAGCCACCAGCAGGCCGCCCATGATCGTGGCCGCCATGCCGCCGAACATCGCGTCGGGCAGCAGCGGCAGCATCCCCAGAATAGTGGTGCCCGAAGCCATGGTCACCGGCACGATACGCGATTTGGTTGCCGCGATCACCGCGTACATCGGCGTCAGCCCGGATTGCTGCTCCACCCCGATCTGGTCCACCAGCACCACCGCGTTCTTGATATTCATCCCGATCAGCCCCAGCACCCCAAGGATCGCGAAGAAGTCGAGCGTCTTGTTCATCACCGTCAGCCCCAGCACCACGCCGATAAAGATCAGCGGGATCATCAGCAGGATGATGACCGGCCTGCGGTAAGTCCGGAACAGGAGCAGCAGCGTGGTGAAGATCAGGAAGAAGGTCAGCGGGAAATTGACCGCCAGCGCGGCGTTCGACTCCTCCTGCGTCTCCTCCTCGCCGAACACTTTGAGTTTATAGCCCTCCGGCAGCTCCATCTTCGACACCTTGGCGTAGACCTGTTTATAGGCGGCGATGGCATTGGCCCCCAGCAGCGGATCGCACTGGGCCATCATCACCCGCTGCCGATTGAAGCGCTTGATGACGCTGAACTCGTAGCTGCTGCTGATGGAGTCCACCACCTGGTCGAGCGACACCACCACGTCGTTCGGCGCGAACACCGGCAGCGACCCCAGGTTGGCCAGGTTGAAATTGTCGATATTGGCGTCCTTGAGCAGGATCGGCATGAACTGGTCCCCCTCGCGGTACTCGCCCATCGGCAGGCCGTTGGTCGAGAGCTTGGTGAACTGGGCCATCGTCTGGCGCGTGATGCCCAGCCGCTGCCCCTTCTCCTGCGAATAGACCGGCTGCACCACCGGGATCTTGTTGCCCCAGTCGGAGCGGACGTCGCCCACCAGGTCGCAGGTCGCCATCAGCTTCTCCGCATCCAGCGTGAGCCTCTCCAGCGTATCGATATTCTCGCCGATAAAGCCCATCTGAATCGTCGCCTCCACCGCCGGGGAGAGTTTGAAAAGCGAGGAGCGCACCAGCACGTTCGGGTAGTTCTCCTTGGCATAGACGTAGAACCGGCGTTCCAGCGCCGCCGTCGAGTCGATGTCGTTCAGCTCGACCAGAATGTTCCCGAAATTGGCCTTCGGCCCGAACGAGGTGCTCGCCAGGTAGTACCGCAGCGGCGACGCCCCCACGGTCACCGAAACGGTCTTGACCACCGGTTGCGCCTGCAACCAATCGGCTAGCTTCATGATCTCCTTTTCGGAGTCCCTGATCGAATAGCCGTCCGGCAGGAAGCAGTCCGCCTTGAAGTACGGCTTGTTCAGGCTTGGGAAGAAGCCCTGCGGCGCGCGGCTCATGGTGTAGAGCGCACCGATGAACAAAGCCACCACGCAAAGTATGGTCTTCCACCGGTTCCGGATCAGGTTCGCCAGCATCCGGCCGAACCAGTTGTAGAATTTATTGTCGTACGGGTCTTTCTCGACCTGTCCCGGTTTAGGCTCCTTCAGGATGAAATTCCCGAAAATAGGGGTCTGGGTCAGGGCCAGCACCCAGCTCAGCCCCAGCGAAAGGGCCAGCACCACGAACAGCGGCTTGACGATCTCGGCCACCGACGCCGGTGCAAGGTACAGCGGCAGGAACGAGCAGACGGCGATGAACGTCGCCCCCAACAAGCCCCACTGCGGCCCCGTGGCCCCGTCGATCAGGGCTTTGCGCTTCGGCACGCCCCGCTTCATGGCCACCTGCGCGTTGTCGGTCACCACGATGGCGTTGTCCACCAGCATCCCCATGGCGATAATGAAGCCCGCCAGCGAGGTGCGGTTCAGCCCCACCCCGATAAAGAGCATGATGAGCATCGTCCCCCCGATTGAGAAGAGCAGCGACGAGCCGATCAGTATCCCGGCCCGCCAGCCCATCACGATCAGGATGATGAAGATCACGATGGCCACCGATTCGACGAGGTTCAGGATAAAGCCGTTGTTGGCCTCCGCCGCGATCTCGTTTTCGAGGTACAGCGGTTCCAGCGAGATGCCCACCGGCACCAGCGGCAGCACCTGTTCGATGCGCGCCTTGACCCCCTCGCCCGTCTTTACCACGTCGTAGCCCGGCAGGGTCGAAACCCCGACCCCGATGGCCCGTTTGCCGTTCACCCGCATCAGCTGGCTCGGCGGGTCCATATAGCCCCGCTCCACCACGGCGATGTCCCCCAGCCGGATCTGGCTCCCGTCCCGCGTGGAGATCACCTGGTTGCGGATGTCCTGCAAGTCGGCGTAAGTCCCGGCGGCATGGATCGTCAGGTTCACCCCTCCCGCCTCTTTAATGCCGGTATTGATCAACTTGTTCTGGCTCGACACGATCTGCACGATCGAATTGGGATCGACCCCCAGGTTGGCCAGCGTCGCCGTGCTCACGAAGAGGTTCACCACCTCGACCTGCTCGCCGAAAAGGGCCACCTTCTGCACCCCCTCGACCGTCACCAGCTCGGTCTTGAAAAACTGCGCCCAGTTGCGCATATCGTTATACGTGAAACCTTCGTCGGCCACCAACCCGTAATAGATGCCGAACACGTCGCCGAAGTCGTCCGCCACGCTGATCTGCGAAGCGCCGCCCGGCAGCTTCGGCTGCACGTTGAGCACCTTGCGCCGCAGTTCGTCCCACTTGACCGGGATGCTCCCCGGCGGCGTGGAAGGCTGGAGCTCGACCGTGATCTTCGACATGCCGAAATAGGATTCCGACTTGATCTTGTAGACGCCGGCCATCGACTGCACTTCGCGTTCGATCGGCTCGGTAATCAGCTGCTCCACCTCTTCGGGCGTAGCGCCCGGATACTGGGTCACCAGCACCACGGTCTTGATGACGAACGGTGCGTCCTCCTTCTTTTCCAGCCCGTCGAACGAAAAGATCCCGCCGATCAGCATGATCGCGAAGAAGAAGTAAAAGACCTTCGGATTGTCCAGCGCGAATTTGGGTATGTTCATAACCTGCTGCCTCCCGCTATTTAAGGACATTCACTTTCTGGCCTTCCGTCAGCTGGTAAACGCCCGCCGTCACCACCAGCTCGCCCGCCGCAAGTCCCTCCGGGACGATCACCCGGTCGCCGCCCACGAGCCCCTGCGTTTTAACCCGCCGGATGTTCACCTGCGAGCTCTCCGGATCGTACACCCACACATAGGTGCCCGACTTGTCCGTCGGCGGATTGAATATGGCCGTGATCGGCACCGTCACATAGGCGTGAAACTCCCGGTTCCGCTCGATCTGTATCTTGACCCGGCAGGCGAAACCCGCTTTGATATTGTATTTGTTGGGATCGAACGCCTTGTCCACGATGCGCAGCGTCACGGGGATGCCCGCGCCGTCCACCGACGCGTCCACCACGTCCTTGATCTCGGCCCGGAAATACTCGCCCCGGTAGTTGTCGAACTCGATAAAGATGTTCTTGTTGACCCGGAGCAAGTCCACGTCGCTCTCCGGCAGGGTGAAGTTCACCTCCAGCAGGTCCGGGTTGATGAGCTTGAAGATCGATTCGCCGGTCTGTACTTTCTGGTAATCCTCGACGAACTTTTTCTCGATCGAGCCGGAGAAAGGCGCTTTCAAGCGGGTATATTCGAGCTGGTTCAGTGAATATTCGTAGGCGGATTTCGCCTTGAGGAAATTCGACTGGGCGATCTCGTAGTCCTGCTGCGAAATGGCCTGCTTGGCCAGCAACCGCTCGTTACGTTCCAGGATGGACTGCGCCGTGGTGTACTGCGCCTTATCGGCCTCAAGCTGCAACTGGAAATCCCCAGGATCGAGCTGCGCCAGCAGCTGTCCTTTTTTGACCTGCGCCCCCTCGGTGACGAAAGTTTTGGTCACCTGCCCGCTCACGCGGAAAGCGAGGTTGGTGTATTGCTCGGCAGAGACCACGCCGACAAAGTCCTTGTCGTAGCTGCTCAGGGAGACCGCCTCGCTCAGCTTCACCGGCCGGACGAAAGTCCGCGGCGACTGCGCCTGCCAGCAGGAGGTCAGTCCCAGCGCGGCCAGCGATAATAGCAGAACTCGTTTTTTCATAGATAGGTTTCGTTTGTTTATCCCGTTACCGGAAATTTCCCGCAATTCCCGTGCCTTTTTCCCGAAAGGCTTCCCGCCGCAAGAGTGGGAAACGCTTTCCAGTAATTTTTATTGCAAAAGTGTAAAATTATTTAATACTACCAAAACTTTCTTTTCTGCGGTTTTTACGCATCTGTTCCCGCAATCGGCTTTCAACCAAAAGATAAGCGCCTGCAGGAAAGATATGAAAATATCCTCCCCGCAGGCGCTGAACCTGAATATATTTCGCGAAAGCTATACCAGCGCGTGCCCGGTCATCTCTTCGGGCTGGTCGAGGCCCATGATCTTGAGCACCGTCGGCGCCAGGTCGGCCAGCACGCCGTTGTGAACCTCCTTGATCGTATCGGAAACCACGATCAGCGGCACCGGGTTCAGCGAGTGGGCCGTATTGGGTGTGCCGTCCGCGTTGACCGCGTTGTCCGCATTCCCGTGGTCGGCGCAGATCAGGATCGTGTACCCCGCCTCGCGCGCAGCGGTAACGACCTCTTTGGCACACTCGTCCACCGCTTTGACCGCCTTCTCGATCGCCTCGTACACCCCGGTGTGCCCCACCATGTCGCCGTTGGCGAAGTTCAGGCAGATAAAATCCGGGGCCTCGGCCTTGATATCTTTGACCAGAGCGTCCGCCACAAGATAGGCGCTCATCTCCGGCTGAAGGTCGTAGGTCGCCACCTTCGGCGAGTTGATGAGGATGCGCTTTTCGCCCTCGAACGGCTGCTCGCGCCCGCCGTTGAAGAAGAAAGTCACGTGCGCGAACTTCTCGGTCTCGGCGATGCGCAACTGCGAGAGGCCCTGTTTGGAGATGTATTCGCCCAGCGTATTGACCACGTTCTCCTTGTCGAAGAGGATGTGGAGCCCTTTGAACGACGAGTCGTACGGAGTCATGGTGCAGTAGTAGAGCGGAATGGTGTGCATCCCCTGCTCCGGCATGTCGCACTGGGTCAGCACCTGCGTCAGCTCCTTGGCGCGGTCGTTGCGGTAGTTGAAGAAGATCACCATATCCCCTTCTTGAATAAGTCCCACCGGCGCGCCGGCAGCATCGGTGATCGCGATCGGCTTGATGAACTCGTCCGTCACGCCTTCGTCGTACGACTCCTCCACCGCCTTGACCGCATCCGTTGCCTTTTTCCCTTCGCCCTTGACGATCAGGTCGTAAGCCTCCTTCACGCGTTCCCAGCGCCTGTCGCGGTCCATGGCATAGTAACGCCCGATCACCGAAGCGATCTTGCCCGTCGATTTGGCCATATGCGTTTCGAGTTCTTTCAGATAACCCGCGCCGCTCTTCGGGTCGGTGTCGCGGCCGTCCATAAAGGCGTGCACATAGGTGTTTTCGATCCCGTAATGTTTCGAGATGTCGCACAGGGTGAACAGGTGGTCCAGCGAGCTATGCACTCCACCGGCCGAAACGAGGCCCATAAAATGGACGTTCTTGCCGTTCTTCTTCGCATACTCGAATGCGGCGACGATCTCCGGGTTTTTCATGATCGAACCGTCTTTCGACGCGCGGTTGATCTTCACCAGGTCCTGGTAAATGATGCGGCCCGCGCCGATATTCTGGTGCCCCACCTCGGAGTTCCCCATCTGGCCGTCCGGCAGCCCGACGTTCTCGCCGCTGGTCAGCAGCTCGGCGTTCGGGTACTTCTCCATCAGCGAATCGATGAATTCCGGATGGGCGGTGTAGATGGCGTCCCGTTTGGTGTGGTCGCCCTTGCCCCAACCGTCGAGGATCATCAGCAATACTTTGTTTTTCATGGTCATATCTGTTGTTAAAATTAAAATCGTTTCAGTCCCACGGCCGCCGTTTGCGCGAGAACTCTTTTCGGGCCGGAGCCAGCGGGGGTCGCTATGCGGCCCTACGCCCGGGATGGCTTCGGCCCGCCCGCTGACGCGCAGGCGTTGCCTGTTCTGTTAGCTACGCTACGCCTTAGGCTTCGCAATCCTCTATCGGAGTACGCCGCCGTTGCCCCGGGAATTCAGGTTCTCATTTTCGGTCGGCCCCAGCCCCCCACGGGGCCGACCGGCGTTCCTCCCGGAACGCACTACTCGCTCAAAGCCCCGGTTCTGCTGCACACGCAAGGCAGTCCGAACGTTGCAAAAACCGTGCATCAGTCGAACGACTGCATCCCCATCCGGGAAATCTCCCTGAGCCGCCTCATGCGCGGCATGTCCAGCTCCATAAAAAAGTAGTTCACCGGATCGACCGGCGTGCCCCGGTAGCGCACCTCGTAATGCAGGTGCGGCGCGAACGAAAGGCCCGAATTCCCCGAAAAGGCGATGATGTCCCCCCGGCTGACCTTACGTCCCGGCTGCGCCACCACCTTGTCCAGGTGCGAATAGACCGTTTCGTAACCGTTCCCGTGGTCGATCACCAGGCTTAAGCCGGAAGTCTGTCCCCGCGTCTGCAAGCTCCGCACCGTCCCGTCCGCCGTGGCGAACACCGCCGTGCCCACCGGCACCGAGTAATCCACCCCGTTATGCTGCGACATGGTCTTGAAGAACGGGTGCACCCGCTCCCCGAACGACGCGGTCAACAATGTCAGCTGCCGGTTATCCACCGGCTGGATGGCCGGAATGGCCAGCGCCTGCTGCACATCGGCGGCCACCCGCTCACGCTGCCGCTCGGCCATCGCCGCATAGTTCGAAACCTCCTGGTAAAGCAATCCCAGCCGCTCGTCGAAATAGGTGCCCAGCTCCAGATTGGTCATCCGCTCCAGCCCCGACTGGAACGCCAGTCGCCGCTGCCGGTCTTCGTCGCCCTGCATCACCGGCTCCGACTCGAAAAGTATCTTGTAGACGCTCCTGTCCCGCTCCGACACGTTGTCCAGCACCCGTTGCAGCGTATCGTAACGCCGTTCCAGCTCCCGGTACTCCTCGGCGATGCGTTCCGTGCTCTTTTTCAGCTCATATTCGATCGGGGTGTCGAAAAAGATCGAGAAGACGACGAAATAGACCACCGCCACGGCGATCCCGCTGAAAAAGCGGAACGTCCACTTCACCAGCCTCGGATAGCGCCGCACGCTTTCTCCCGTATGTCGTTCCCGCTTACTCATCCAGTTCGTAGGTAGTGGCCTTGGCCGATTCGGTAATAGCCTGGTATTCCGCTTCGCTCATGTCGCGGCTGATATAGTTGATCGGGTTGACCGGCTGTCCGCGGTAGATCACCTCGTAATGCAGGTGCGGCCCCGTCGAGCGCCCGGTGTTCCCCACCTCGCCGATCAGCTCGCCCCGCTTGACCAGCTGCCCCGGCCTGACCAGCGCTTTGCTCAGGTGAGCGTACCGCGTGCGGTAGCCGAACCCGTGGTCGATCACAACCTGAATCCCGTAGCCCGACTGCGGCCGTTGGTCGTAGACCAACCCCGTCCCCGTGGCATAGACCGGCGTGCCGATCGGCGCCCCCATGTCGATCCCCTCGTGGCCGACGTAGCGTTTCAGGATCGGGTGCATCCGCATCCCGAAGGCTCCGATATTTCCCCGCAGCTTGTTCTTGTCCAGCGGCATGATCGCCGGCACCACCTCCGCCATCAGGTCCTTGTCCTCGGCCAGCTTCTCGATCTGGTCGTAGGAGAGCGACTGCAAATAAAGCTGCCGCGAAAAGGCGTCCATCTTCTCCCACACCTGCGTCATCAGCGGGGCGTAACGCCCATAACCTACGGAGGCGTATTTCTCCGGGGCGTAAGGGGTATATATACCGGGTATATTTAAGGTGTCGGCCGAGAAGATCGCCCGGTAAACCGCATGGTCTCGCTCCCTGAGCTCGGCCAGCTGCTCAAGGGAGGCGTCGACCCGCTGCTCCAGCATCTGGTAATTGCGCACGATCGCCTCGTTCTGTTCGCGCAGGCGGTGCATCTTGGGCGTATAAAAGAAATAGGAAAAGACGAAGTTGACCACCGACGCGGCGATAAAGACCACCAGCACCATCCGCACGAACCGGAACAGCCACTGCCGCATGGGCAGCACGAACCGCTCCCGGAAGAAGTGGTAAAGGGTGAAGTATGACGATGACTGCGGTGAATCCATTCGCGCCTAAACGGGGTATTTCAATCAGGCAAAATTAACATTTTTTCGGCGACTCTCCGCGCCCTGCGGACGATTGGCCGAAAGAAAAGCCCCGCCCGACAGGTAAATCAAAAAATATCGTAATTTTGCAACTTCGCATAGCTAACGTAAAAAAGGTGGAATCCTATATGAACTCGAACGAAATCCGTAAAACCTTCCTCGACTTTTTCCGCGAGAAACAGCACCAGATCGTCCCGTCGGCCCCGATGGTGGTCAAGAACGACCCCACCCTGATGTTCACCAACGCCGGGATGAACCAGTTCAAAGATATTTTCCTGGGCAACCAGCCGGCCAAATGGCACCGCGCGGCGGACACGCAGAAGTGCCTGCGCGTGAGCGGCAAACACAACGACTTGGAGGAGGTCGGGCACGACACCTACCACCACACGATGTTCGAGATGCTGGGGAACTGGAGCTTCGGCGACTATTTCAAGAAAGAGGCCATCGCCTGGGCGTGGGAGCTGCTCACCGAGCGGTACAAGCTGCCGACCGACCGCCTCTACGCCACCGTTTTCGAGGGGGCGCCGGACGAAGGGGTGCCGTTCGATCAGGAGGCATACAATTTCTGGGCCGAACGACTGCCTGAGAGCCATATATTGAAAGGCAACAAAAAGGACAACTTCTGGGAGATGGGCGACACCGGTCCGTGCGGGCCGTGCTCGGAGATCCATTTCGACCTGCGCGACGACGCGGAGCGTGCTGAGACCGACGGGGCCAGCCTCGTCAATAAAGACCATCCGCAGGTGATCGAGATCTGGAACCTCGTCTTCATGCAGTTCAACCGCAAGGCCAACGGCTCGTTAGAGCCGCTGCCCGCCCGGCACGTGGACACCGGGATGGGCTTCGAGCGCCTCTGCATGGTGATACAGGGCAAGAAATCGAATTACGACACCGACGTGTTCCAGCCCTTGCTGCAACAGCTGGCCAGGATGGCCGGGACGAGCTACGGCGCCGATCATAAGAAAGACATCGCCATGCGGGTGATCGCCGACCACCTGCGGGCCGTCGCGTTCTCGATCGCCGACGGACAGCTGCCCAGCAACGTGAAAGCGGGGTACGTCATTCGTCGTATTTTGCGGCGGGCCGTGCGGTACGGATACACCTATCTCGGTTTCACCGAGCCGTTTATCTGCAAACTGGTGCCGACGCTGGTAGGGCAGATGGGCAGCCAGTTCCCGGAGCTCAAGGCGCAACAGCAATTGATCGAGAAAGTTATTTTCGAAGAAGAAAACTCGTTCCTGAAAACCTTGGCTACCGGGATTAATTTGCTCGATTCAATTATCAAGAAATTACCCGCTTCGGGCGACGGGCGGGTTATTAGCGGGAGCGATGCCTTTACTTTGTATGACACGTTCGGGTTTCCGATAGACCTGACCCAGCTGATCGCTTCGGAACAGGGCGTGACGGTGGACATCGCCGGTTTCGAGAAGGAGCTGGAGGCGCAGAAGAACCGTTCTCGGAACGCTTCGGCGGTCGAGACCGACGACTGGATCGAAGTCAACCCGGCCGCGGAAAGCATTTTCGTGGGCTACGACCACACCTCTTATAAAGGGGTGTACATCGCACGTTACCGGCGTGTGACCTCGAAAGGGAAGACCCATTACCAAATTGTGCTGGATTACACGCCGTTCTACGGCAACATGGGTGGACAGGTCGGTGACACGGGCTACCTGATCGACACGAAAAGCGGCGAGAAGACCATGATTACGGACACGCAGAAGGAGAACAACCTGACGGTGCATATCGCCTCCTCGCTGCCGGAGGATGTCAAGGCTGAGTTCGAAGCCGTGGTGAATACCGACCGGCGCATGGCGTCGGCGGCCAACCATACGGCGACCCACCTGATGCACCACGCACTGCGCGAGGTGCTGGGGACGCATGTCGAGCAGAAAGGCTCGCTGGTGACCCCGGACTACCTGCGCTTCGACTTCTCGCATTTCCAGAAGGTGACGGACCAGGAGCTGCGGCAGGTGGAGCATAAGGTCAACGCCGCGATCCGCGCCAATTTCATTCTGGAAGAGAACCGCCACTGCACCATGGATCAGGCCAAGGATATGGGGGCCATGATGCTCTTCGGCGAAAAGTACGGCGACACGGTGCGCGTGGTGAAATACGGGCACTCCGTGGAGCTTTGCGGGGGGCTGCACGTCCCGGCGACAGGGAATATCGGCCTGTTCCGCATCACGTCGGAAGGCTCTTCGGCGGCGGGCATCCGGCGTATCGAAGCGGTGACGGCGGCGGCGGCCGAGGAGCTTTGCTACCACCACGACGACGTCCTGAAAGAGCTGGCCAATGCCTTGGGCACCAATCAGTTCGTCACGGCGATCAAGAAGATGTCAGAAGAGAGCGCAGAAATGGCCAAGCAGATGGGCCAGATCCGGCAGGCGCGTGACCGCTACCTGGTCGAGGAGCTGATGGAGCAGTCGGAGCCGATCGGCGATTACCGGGTGGTCTCCAAACGGCTCGATATCGTGCCGGATTCGATCAAGAGCGTCGCTTTCGAGCTGCGGAACCGGATCGGGGACATGGCGGCGGTGTTCGGCAGCCACTTCGGCGGCAAGCCCAGCCTGACGGTGGCGCTGAGCGATTCGGCGGTGGCATTGGGGCTGAACGCCGGGGCCATCGTGCGCGAAGCGGCCAAGCATATCCAGGGCGGCGGCGGCGGCCAGCCCCACTACGCGACGGCGGGGGGCAAAAACAGCGAGGGCATCGAAGCCGCG
Source organism: uncultured Rikenella sp. (assembly GCA_947627885.1). Taxonomy (GTDB): domain Bacteria; phylum Bacteroidota; class Bacteroidia; order Bacteroidales; family Rikenellaceae; genus Rikenella. Next base: position 6,616 of record CANQXP010000036.1, on the reverse strand, counting down.
ATGAACGCCGCGCTCGACATCATCAAAGCCAAATTGCAGGCATAACTTTATGACCGTGCGCTCCTTATATATAGCTTTGGTTACGGCCGCCCTTTTTCTCGGAGCGGCGGCCTGTGACCACAGCCCGGAGAAAAAGACGACCATCGCGGTGGTGCCGAAGGTGGACGACGCTTCGGTAGCGGCAGCGAAAGCGGCGGCTTTGGCGGCGCGGGAGACGTACGACATCCGGGTACGCTGGGACGTGTCGCGGACTCCTACGGCCGAGTCACAGACCGAGCTGATCGAGAAACTGGTGGCCGCCGGGGTGGACGGCATTCTGATCAACTGCATCGACGCGGACGGAGTGCGGGACGCCATAGACAAAGCGATCCGGGCGGGTGTGAAAGTAGGGACTTTCGACTCGGATTGTCCGGGAAGCGGACGCAGTTTCTATATCGGTTCGGACAACGAGGCGGCGGGATTGCTGGCGGCAACGACTTTACTGGCGTTGTGCACGGAAGCGGGGCGGCCTGCGGAGGGGATCGGGGTATTCGGCGGAGTGGTTGGAGACGCGGCGATGCAAGAGCGACTAAAAAGTTTCCTGACGGCGGTGCCGGACACGGCGGCGACGCTGTGGTCGGGCGATAATGCCTCGACGGGAAAGACCCAGGTGACGGATTTCCTGACGGAATACGCCGGGCTGCCGGTCAACGGGGTGGTGTTCCTGTCGAGCACGGCGGTGATCGACGGGCCGGGAGGTGTCGCACGGCTGGACAGCCTGTGCCGTCCGGTGACGGACAATGAAGGCGCGGCGGCTGCGGCGGTCTTCTTCGACACGTCGGACGGGATACTGGATTACGTGGCGGCTATGCCGCACTGCGCGGCGATCCGGCAGGATTTCGGGGCGATGGTGACGGGCGGCATCGACCGCCTGCTGAAGGCGATCCGCAACGAGCCGTTCGGCGAAACGGTCACCTATACACCGGTTGAGGCGGTCAGGTAATCGGCCGGTTTTATCACCACCCGCTGTATGGAACCGTACCTTTTACCTTCGGTTTTCTCGCGATACCTCGCCAAAGCCGCCTACGGCCTTTGATCTCGGAACGTTACTCTATTCTTTTGTCTACCGAAATCCTATATTATGGGCCCGGAGCCAATGGAGGCAAAACAAGCGTAGCGCAGTTGCAGCCCTCCGCCGGGGGTGGCTCCGGGCCGCCCGCTGGCGCGGAAGCTTAGAGTAGTTTCAGTCTGGAACCCAACGGGTCTACTTTTTTATTAAAAAGTGGCAGTCCTATACTGAGGGTAGTAATAAACCGGACGATTAATCGCCATCCCCGTTCATCAGGCTGTCCGCCTCGAACATATCCTTTTCCGGCCACTCCGTCACCTTGTCGAACGCCTGGCGCAGCATCGAGCCGATCTGGTTATGGAACCGCGAGCCCTTCCAGCTGCTCGTGTTGGTCACGAACACCCAGACATAACCGTTGCTCTGCTTGCGCAGCAGCGCATTCGTGCCAGCCATCGTCCCCGTGCGCGACCACGTCCCGTCCCGGTGCGTATGCATCCAGCCGATCGGCAGCTCTCCTTTCACCTCCGCCGTCATTTTGCGGACCGTCGCCGGTTTGAGGATATCCGGGCGCGACGGACTTCCGTCGATCGCCGCCACGAAACGCAGCAGCTCCGTCGGCGATGCCACCCAGCCTCCCGCACCGCTCAGGCCCTGAATATCGTTCCCCCCGTTGCTCTTCGGCACCGGCAGCCCCGTACCGTCGCATGCCGGGACATCCTCCGCCTCTTTCACCTCATAGTAACGTACCTCGTTTGGGAACTTCTCCTCGTGGCGGCTGCGTCCGATGTGCATGTCATAGCAACCCGCCGGGGCCAGTATGCTGTCCTGCACATACCGCTCGTACGGCACCCCCGACACCTTTTCCACCACCTTCGACAGCACCACATAGCCCAGGTTCGAATAATAAGTCCTCGTCCCCGGCCGGTAACCCAAACCGCTGCGCGTGGCATACTCCACATAGTCGTCCATCGTGTACGGCGGCCTGCGCCCCAGCACCCGCTCCACGATCTGCCAGTCGAACATCGGATCGCCCGACCGCACCGAAAAACCGCCCCGATGCCGCAGCAGCTGCTCTACCGTCACCTGTTCTAGCCGCTGGTCCGTATAGCGGCAGAAACGCTCGTCGTTCAGTATGCCCCGCGACCCGAACACACGCCCATCCAGCCTCAATTTGCCCTGCTCCCACAGCTTCATCACCGCCGTGGCTGTGATCAGCTTGGAGATCGACGCGATCCGCATGATATGCCTCACCTCCATCAATTCGCCGTCCTCCCGGTCCGCCCAGCCGTAGCCCTTGGCGTAGATCAGGTTCCCGTCCTTCATAATGGCCAGTGAAGCCCCCGTCAGCTCCCACTTCCGCATAAAGGCCAGCACCGCCCGGTCGAAACGCACCGCCTCCGGCAGCTCGCTGTCCGCATTGCTCAGGATCTGGTTCAGCGGCTTCGGCGTCGCCAGCGTGTCCCCCGCCACACTCGCCGTCACCGTCCCGCCCGGCTTGCCCGAAAACCAATGCCACGGCCGGGCGATCAACAGGAAAACCAGCGTGCCCACGATCCAGAAAAAACGCTTGACGCTCTTTTTGAGCCGCCGCCGCTTACGCTTCGGCGGCCGGGGACGGTGCGGCCCCGCACCTGGGCCGGCAGGTTCGCGGACAGGAGCCGCCCCGCGCGGCACATAAGGCACACGGGGCGGATAAGGCGTATATACGGGGCGTCGGCTGTTCATCGGCACCGGTTCAGAATTTCAGATTACGGCTCTCCACCGACGGCGAGCAACGGTAAGGTTTCGCGGCCAGCTTGGCCGGATCGGGCGCCGGGGGCAGGTAGCTGCCTTCCATCCCCTCGACCGTCAGGTTGCCCCGCGTGTCGATCGTGAATACCGCATAGAGCGGCACCGCATACGGAATGCAGTATTGGAGGCTCGGATACTTCTTGTAGACCGAATCCGGATAATGTTCCCGGCTCGTGAACTCCTCCCCGCCCCAGATATAGCTCGCGCTGTTCATTTGCAAGTAGTTGATCCCGTCGATCAGGTAATGGCTGTCGCTGTGGTTATGTCCTCCCACGACCGCCGCGATGCGCGTTCCCGCGTCCCGCGCCCCGGTAATGAGTTGATGGATCGGCGCGTACTGCTCTACCCTGTCATACATGTCATTGAGCGGTGCATGGCTGAAGATCACCACGATTTTGGAACGATCCGCCAGCAACCCCCTGAGCCACTCCAGCTGCTCCGCACTCACATGTTCCCGCACCGGCGCCCCGAAATAGTTCGCATCCGCATACGGGTGCTCGTTCCCCTCTTGATCGAGGAAAAAGTTGGTGTCCAGCACGATAAACCGGAACCTGCCCGGTCGAAACAGTAGTGCGGCGTCTCCATCCCGAAAAAGTCCATGTAGGCCTTTTTATCCGAACGGTCCATATCGTGGTTGCCCAGCACATGGCAGACCGGCACCGCCGCCGAGTCGAGAATGTCCGCGATCACCCGGTTCTGCGGCAGCGGGAACGCCAGGTCGCCCAGGTCGATCAGGAAATCCGCCTTTTCCCGTTCCGCAGCCCCGACAATCTTCCGCAGCGCCTCCGGCCGGGACGGGATCAGGTCGTGGTGCAGGTCGCTGTAGACGACAAAACGCACTTTTTCGGCCCCCTGCAACGGAACCGACAGGGCCGTCAGGAACATACAGGCGGAAAACAAGATCTTTTTCATCGGTATGGTTGGTTTGGTGTCGGTAAAATTTCGCCCTGCATAGTCACCGGCTTCGACAGTCGGTCTTCGGCCTGCATGCTTCGGGGGTGGCCGCTTTGCGGCCAGCGCGCAAGGCCGGCGTTCCTCACGGAACGCGCTACTCGCTCCCGATTGCGAAAGCCTTGGCTTCGCAACGAAAACGACAGCGCCCCGATGCGGCTCGACAGCCCCCGCCGCCCGAAACTCACGCCCGATCCCGGATAAACTTCTCGCTCACCACCACGCGCACTGCGCGCTCGACGATCCGGAACTCGAAATCCGAAAAGCCCAGTATCTCGCCGTCGATCTCCAGCCGGATCGGACGCTCGGCATGCACCGCGATATGTCCCCCGCGGAAGAGCGAAATCCCCGGAATGTCATAGATATTGCCCGTGTAGACCACCCGGAAACGGCTGAAAAGCCGCACCCGGTTCATGTCCGGGATCACCGTCAGGTCGAACAGGCCGTCGTCCGCAATGGCGTTCGGCGTCTGGGTCAGCCCGCCCGCTGTGTACTTGCAGATGCCCACCGTCCCCGTGAACAGCCGGCCGCGGAAGACCTCCTCGCCATCCACCTCGATCCTGACCCGGCGCGTCCGGTAGCGCAGCGCCTCACGGAAAACGCTGAACAGGTAGATCCACTTGCCCCGGTACCCCTTCTCCTTCAGGCGGTTGAAACCCCGACACACCGCCGCGTCGTACCCCACCCCCGCCACATTGGCCAGGTAACGGACCTGATGCACTTTCGACTCGTAATAGCTCACCCGCCCCACGTCCTGCAAAAAGGCGTGTCCCTCCTTGATCGACCGTATCGCGTCCCGGTAATTGCGCGGGATGCCGAACATACGTATCCAGTCATTGCCCGTTCCCACCGCGATCACCGCCATCAGGATCTCCGTCGTGGCGCACTCCTGCTGGATGAAAATGCCGTTGACCGTTTCGTGGATCGTCCCGTCGCCGCCCACCACGATGATCCGTCGGTAGCCCTGCCGCACCGCCGCCACCGCCAGCTCCGTGGCATGGTACTTGCGGAGCGTGAACATGGCATCCACCCCGATCCCCTCGTCGCGGAGCAGGCCGCTGATCTGCGGCCAGTCCGCCAGTCCGCGCCCGCTGCCCGCCACCGGGTTGACGATGGCCGCCCAGCGCTGCGATATATCGAAATTCACCGGCATAACGTTACTTTACTGAGGGACAAAAATACGAAACCCTTTCCGGAACTCACCGTCCGGAAAGGGTAAATTTCTATAACTGTTCGTTCATTTGTCTGTACCCGCAGAAAACTGTTCTCTTTGTGAACAACCGACGCTGCCAGCAAGAGTAGAGCGGGCTTGCACGCTTTGCCTTGCGGCGAAGAGGAAACCGCTTTGCGGTAACGAGAACCAGAAAAACTTTCGAGGATGCTAACGCATCCTAAACCTGCCGGGTTCCTGTGTTCTGGGCCGGGGACTTTCCGGCGAGCGCACTTAAGGCTTAATTTACATTAATGCGCCGCCGTGAAAGCCCCGACCCGAACGAACTATGACCGACACGCCCGGATTAGCGAAGCTCTGGAAAGTTCCTTTGGTTCTTTCCTTTCAAGGAAAGAACAGTCACTCACAGCACAAGTACAATAAAACGAATGTTTAAAAAGAATTAGCCCATCGTGTTGAACCGCACGCTGGCTTTGACGATCGCCAGCGCCCGAATCGCCGTAAGCGGAACCTCGATCGGCGCATGGTGGGCATTGTAACTCACCAGCCGTGCATAGTCCGGCCGCTCCTCGATGCGGTTCAGGTATTTGACCGTCGTGTACTCCTCGTCGTCATAGCTGAACGACACGAGGTACATTTCGCCCCAGATAATGTTCGTACAGTCGCGCACCTGCTTGTAGACCACAATGTCGCCCGCCTTGAGCAAAGGATACATCGAATCGCCCCGCATCTTCACCGCCCCGTCGCAGCGCGGTAGTTCGGGGATCGACAAATAGCTCGTGGGCGCTGTCCGGCCGTCGAACACCGGGGCCAGCCCCACTGCCGCCTCGAAATCGTAAAGCGGAATACGCCGCGGCTGCTCGGCTAAGATCTCCGCCGAGCCCGGCGTATAGATCCGCGTCGGCACGTAATAAGGGCTTTCCGGCTCTTCGAGGTGCGAAACGTTCTGGCGCATGTCATACGCGATCCCCTGAGGCCGGGGCTCGATGATCATCTCCCCGATGTCCATGATCAGCCAGTCGAGACTCAGATCCGGGAATTTATTGATGATTATCTTAACCTTATCCGCCCCCAGGCTGCGTCCGCTGTCCAGGAAGCCGACAGAAAAGCCTGTTTCCGTATAGAATCTGTTCTTACTGATACCTTTATACTGGAGGTATGCTTTAAGTTTTTCCTTCTCTGTCATAAAATATGTGATTTTTATCTTGCAATAAAAGATTATTATCTTTACCTTTGCATTATCTTTCACTCTGAAAGCAGGATAAAGGTACAGATATTTAAAATAAAAACAATACATGGCCGCTGATAAAAAAATAATTATGCCCTTGGGCGAGCGCCAGAAACTGGCCCGCGATTTCGGGGTGAGCCTGCCCACGGTACGTTCGGCGCTCAACGGGATCACCCGCAGCGAGTTGGCGAAGCATATCCGGGCCGAAGCCCTGCGCAGGGGCGGGGAGGTTTACCAGAAAGTCCCTTCGCCTGACGACAGGCACGATAACGGACGTACCGGGAGAAAGGACGAAAAATAAACCGGCCCGATCCTTTTCCCGCCCCGACAGGATTCGTATTTTTGCATCGGGAAGTTACGAAAAGAGTGTAATTTATTGGAAATGAGCGTAGGTTAATTGCTCTTGATAGTAATAGGTTACGATTTA
>CANQXP010000035.1 GCA_947627885.1 uncultured Rikenella sp. | reverse complement strand
CCATGCCGACCCCCATAGAGCGATTAGCCTGATACCGCGTCAGCGGTGAGCCGCGCCCCAGCGGCTTCGGCGGTTCGCCCGGTGTCGGCCGCCCGATTTTCAGAAAGCGAATAGCCGCGCACCCGTCTTCCCCTTCCGTATCCCCGTCACTCCCGTACGCAGCGGACAGGAAAGCCGTAAGAGCGGCCGTGGAACGTGTAGGCTTGCAGGACGAGCGGGGTGTAGAAGCTGGTGCTGGTCGCTGAGGTTCCGGTAGCTGTGGCGGACCATATCTGGCTGTAAGTGGCGACGATGTCCAGGAAACCTCCGGATATGCCCCGCCGTCCAGAATAGGGGTACCACATTGATCCGCCTTGTCCCACGCCGCTGAATGTGCGGCCTTTGGAATCCCTGTCGCCCGATTCCGGGCCGTTGTCCGATGTGAAAGCATGCCACGGACTGCGGTCGTCGTCATAGTTGAGCGGCACCCGCCACCCTGCCGGGCAAGGGTCGTAAAGGGTCTTAATATACTCCCGCCATAGCGAGGCGTTCTGCGGTGCACTATATAGGTAGTATATCTTGGTCAGCATGCCGGTAAAACAGCCAACGGCTGCGAGAAATAGAAGTCGGAGCGATCCGGCATGGTATGTTTTTTGCACTGTTACGGCACAAACAATCCCTGTTTACCAAACCTTTAAATTTCGATGTTATGGAAAAGAAAAGCGTACGCGGAACGCGTACCGAACAGAATCTGCTGAAGGCTTTCGCCGGCGAATCGCAGGCCTGGGAACGCTATACGATCTTCGCGAAGGTGGCCCGCAAGGAGGGCTACGAGGTGATCGCGAATTTCTTCGACGAAACGGCTCATAACGAACAGTATCACGGCAAGGTTTTTTTCAGTTTCCTCGAAGGGGGAATGCTGGAGATCACGGCGGCTTACCCGGCGGGCAAGATCGGCACGACGGCGGAGAACCTGATGGAGGGGGTGCAGGGCGAGCATGACGAGGGCCATGTGATGTATCCGGAGTTCGCCCGGATCGCCGAGGAGGAGGGTTTCCCGCATATTGCGGTAAAGTTCCGCCTGATCGCGGCGGTGGAGAAGGATCACGAGGCGCGTTATCAGCGGCTGCTGGATACGCTGAACGCGGGCGAAATGTTCAAAAAGGACAACGACCAGCCGTGGCGTTGCCTGGTGTGCGGCTATGTGCACAAGGGCAAGGAGGCGCCGGCCAAGTGCCCGATCTGCGACCATCCGCAGGCGTTTTTCGAGATCATGGACGATAAATTCTGATCTTCCGCATTCGGGGCTTTATAATTCGATTTTGGCCGCCTCCCTCCGGGTGAAGCGGCTTTTTTGTGCGGTTTTGCGTCTCCCCCTTCCGTATCCCCGTCACTCCCGTACGCAGCGGACGGGAAGAGCGTAGGAGCGCAGGCCGGTACCGAGTGTGACAGCTCTGGGATTACTGACTAAATCCAGTGCGGGATTGCCGCTGAGGGTGGTTGTCCAATGGGTGATCTCGACGCTGGCGTTGCGTAACCGGCCGTCGGCGTAATTGCGATTTCCATCGGCAGGGTACCAGGCCGGGACGGGCAGCGTGGCGCCGAAACGGCGGCCTGCCAGCGGATCGTTACCGTCGGAGGAGCTTTCCCACGGGCTGTTTTCGGGCGTAAAGCTTTGCCACAGGTGTTGCTTCCCCTCGCCGCTGCGTGGCACCCGCCACCCCGACGGGCAGGGGTCGAAAAAAGGCTCCTCCCCGCGACCGGGAAGGAGCCTTGTAGTCGGTTGCCGACGCAACGAACGGATTTACATATTCATCCCGCCGCAGCAGTGCACCACCTGTCCGGTGACATACCCGGCCAGATCCGAAGCGAGGAAGGTGCAGACGTTGGCCACATCATCCGGCGTGCCGCCGCGCTTGAGCGGAATCTTGGCCTCCCAGTCCTTGCGCACGTCTTCCGGCAGCGCCCCGGTCATATCGGTAATGATGAAGCCCGGCGCGATGGCGTTGCAGCGGATGCCGCGCGATCCCAGCTCCTTGGCGGTAGATTTGGTCAGCCCGATCATCCCGGCTTTCGATGCCGAATAGTTGGCCTGCCCGGCATTCCCGCTCACGCCCACCACGGAACTCATATTGACGATGGCTCCCGAACGCTGCTTCATCATATACGGAATCACCGCTTTGGTCAGGTTGAACGCCGACTTGAGGTTGACGTTGATAACCATGTCCCACTGCTGCTCGGTCATGCGCATCAGGAGCCCGTCCCGCGTGATCCCGGCGTTGTTCACTAGAATATCCACCTTGCCGAAATCCTTGACGATCTTGTCGATCGTCTCCCCGGCCTGCGCGAAGTCGGCGGCGTTGGAGGCATATCCCTTGGCCCTGACGCCCAGAGCGGCGATCTCTTTTTCCGTATTCCGGAAGTTGTCGTCCTCGTTCAGGTCGGTGAAAGCGATGTCGGCGCCTTCCTGCGCGAATTTCAGGGCGATGGCTTTGCCGATCCCGCGCGCCGCACCGGTGATGACTGCGACTTTTCCTTCGAGAAGTTTCATGCTTTGCTGTGTGTTGGTTGTATTATTTAAGGCAAAGATAATATTTTTCCCGGATATGGGACGGCCCGTTGGCGGGGGTCTGAAATTTTGCCTACCTTTACACGGCGATTTGCAGAACCTGAATACATAACTTTATAATACTCAAGAGAAAATGAACCGCGACACAGCCATTTTCGACCTTATCGGGCAGGAACGCGCCCGCCAGATGCACGGCATCGAACTGATCGCTTCCGAGAACTTCGTCAGCGAAGAGGTGATGGAGGCCATGGGCTCCGTACTCACCAACAAGTACGCGGAGGGGTATCCGAACGCCCGCTACTACGGGGGATGCCAGGTGATCGACCGGGTGGAACAGCTGGCGATCGACCGGGTGTGCGAGCTTTACGGGGCCGAGTACGCCAACGTGCAGCCGCATTCGGGGGCACAGGCCAATATGGCGGTGTTCCTTTCGGTTCTCCGGCCGGGGGATACCTTTATGGGGCTTGACCTGGCGCACGGGGGACACCTCACGCACGGCTCGCCGGTCAATTTCTCAGGCATTCTTTACAACCCGGTGGGGTACCAGGTGGACGAGGCGACGGGTACTATCGACTATGACAAGATGGAGGCGCTGGCCTTGGAGCATAAGCCGCGGATGATTATCGGCGGGGCTTCGGCCTATTCACGTGAGTGGGACTACAAGCGGATGCGCGAGATCGCGGACAAGGTGGGGGCGGTGCTGTGGGTGGATATGGCGCACACGGCGGGGCTGGTGGCCGCGGGGCTGCTGGAAAATCCGGTCAAGTATGCGCACATCGTGACCTCGACGACGCACAAGACGCTGCGCGGGCCGCGCGGGGGGATCATTCTGGTGGGCAAGGATTTCGAGAACTGGTGGGGCGTCAAGACGCCGAAGGGCGAGACCAAGAAGATGTCGGCGATGCTCAATTCCGCCGTATTCCCCGGTGTGCAGGGCGGGCCGCTGGAGCATGTTATTGCTGCAAAAGCGGTGGCGTTCGGCGAGGCCTTACACCCTTCGTATAAGGAATACCAGTCGCAGGTGATTAAGAATGCGCAGGCGATGGCGAAGGCTTTCGTGGCCAAGGGCTATAAGATCATTTCGGGGGGGACGGACAACCACCTGATGCTGATCGACCTGCGTTCCAAATTTCCGGAGCTGACGGGCAAGCTGGCGGAGCGGGCCTTGGTGGCGGCGGACATTACGACCAATAAGAACATGGTGCCGTTCGACAGCCGCTCGCCGTTCCTGACTTCCGGGATCCGGGTGGGGACGCCGGCGATCACGACGCGGGGTTTGAAGGAGGAGCATATGCCGGTGATCGTGGAGTTGATCGACCGGGTGCTGAATGCGCCGGAGGATGAGGCGGTGATCCATGCGGTGCGGGGCGAGGTGAATACGATGATGGCGGATTTCCCGCTGTTCGCGTGGTAGCTTCGGGCGTAATTTTTTACCGATCGGTTGTTTTTGTAAGTTACAGCCGCCCCCGGCAGGCCTTAAGGGGTACTTAGTAACTAACTGGGAGTGCGGCACGCACCGCCCGCCCGGCGTAAGGGCAGTACCCACCGTCGTAAAGGCGCCCGCCCGCTTAAAAGGCAGTTCCACTTGTTTTGCTTACGCAAGACAAGTGGAATTGCCGCGGGCGCCCCAGTGAAAGGAGTTGTTCCGGCTATCGATCGCAGGCCTTTTAAGGTAGAAGCTGCCATTGCGGTGTGGCGGACGCTGGGCGGCTGTCGGCGCGGAGCATTTCAGGCATGCGGGTGGTTTGGTAAACCATTCGCAGAAATATTTCGGAAAGGGATACGGGCGATGCTGTGGGCACCGCCTGTGTCGGATAGGGAGGAATCAGATTAACCCAAATAATACCAACCATACCTATGAAAAAACAAATTCGCCTGTCGGGTATCGCTGCCGGGGCCTGCGCGCTCTTTGCGCTGGGCGTCGTGTCGTGCTCGGCACCCGAAACCAAGAGCTGGAACGAGGGGATCAATATCATCCCGGTTCCGGCGGAAATGACCCGCAACGAGGGGGTATTCACACTGGACGGCAAGACGGCCATCGCCTGCGGCGAACCGGATTTCGCCCCGGCGACGGCATACCTTGCCGCGAAGGTCAAAGGCTCTACGGGCCATGACCTGAAGCTGGTGCAGGCTGCTCCGGCGGATAACTACATCTATTTCGTGCGGGACACTACCATCGCCAATGCGGAGGGATATACCTTTATCTCGACGCCGAAGGGGGTGACCATCACGGCTGCGGCACCGGCGGGGGCGTTCTACGGGATGCAGACCCTTTTGCAGTTGCTCCCGGCCGAGATCGAAAGCCCGGCCAAAGTCAGGGGCGTCGAATGGACGGTGCCGGCGGTGACGATCAAAGACGAGCCGCGGTTCGGGTACCGGGGTGTCCATTTTGACCCGGCGCGCCACTTCGCGGGGGTGGATTTCATCAAGAAGCAGCTGGACGTGATGGCGATGTTCAAGCTCAACAAGTTCCACTGGCACCTGACCGAAGATCAGCTGTGGACCATCGAGATCAAAAGGTACCCGGAGCTGACGGAAAAAGGCTCGTGGCGTATCGAGGGCGACGGCTCGAAGTACGGCGGGTTCTACACGCAGGAGGAGATCAAAGAGGTGGTGGCCTACGCGCAGGAGCGGTTTATCGAGGTGATCCCGGAGATCGAGATGCCGGGCCATGCCAAGGCGGCGCTGGTGTCGCATCCGGAGCTGTCGTGCACGGGCGGTCCGTTCGACCAGCCGCGTATCGTCTGGGGTGTGGAGGACGATGTCTTCTGTCCGGGCAAGGACACGACTTTCAGGTTCCTGGAAAATGTGCTGGCCGAAGTGTTCGAACTCTTCCCGAGCGAGTATGTCCATATCGGGGGCGACGAGTGTCCGAAGGTGCGCTGGAAGAGCTGTCCGGACTGCCAGGCGCGGATCAAGGCGCTGGGGCTGGACAAACTGGCGGCCAAACCGGGAGCGGACGGCAAACGGCACTCCGCCGAGGAGATGCTGCAGAGCTACACGATCACGCGCATGGAGAAGTTCGCCAACGCGAACGGCCGGAAGATCATCGGTTGGGACGAGATCCTGGAAGGCGGGCTGGCCCCGTCGGCCACGGTGATGAGCTGGCGCGGCGAAGCGGGCGGCATCGCGGCGGCCAAACAGCAGCATGACGTAATCATGACGCCGAACAGCGCGGGTTTCTACTTCGACCACCTGCAAGGGGCGGCGGAGGTGGAGCCGGCTTCGATCGGTGGCTATTCGACGCTGGAGAAGGTGTACGGCTACAATCCGGTGCCGGACACGATGCCGGCCGAGATAGGCAAATACATTATCGGGGTGCAGGGCAACCTGTGGTCGGAGTATATCCTCTCGGACGAGCATCGCGAATATATGTACTATCCGCGCATGCTGGCGCTGGCCGAACTGGACTGGTCGCCGAACACCCGCAAGGACTGGGAGGATTTCCAGCGGCGCGTGGTCAATGCGCAGGTGCGGCTGGACTATCACGGGATCACTTACCATATCCCGATGCCGGAGGGGACGCTGGTGGACGTGGTGGCGTTCACGGGCGACTCGGTGGCGGTGCCGTTCAACAATACGCGCAACCTGCCGATGGTCTACACGCTGGACGGCTCCGAACCGACTGCCCAGTCGGCGGTGTACGTCGATACGCTGATGATCGGGGGCGACAAGCCGGTGACGATCCGTATCGCCACGCTGCTGCCGCAGGGCAAGATGAGCCGGGTGCGGACGATCCGGGTCGAAAAGCAAACGCCGAAGCCGGCGACAGAGGTCGCCCGGGCTGATTCGGGCGTGGTGATGCGTGTGGCTCCGGGCCTTTTCGTGACGGACGACCAGGTGGCGGGCGCGGTGTTCGGCCCGGACACGGTGGTGCGCTATTTCCGGCGCGGGAATGCGCCGGACTCGCCGGTGGAGGCCAATTCGCTGGCGGTGTACGAGGGTTTCGTGGAGCTGCCGGAAGACGGTGTGTACGGCTTTACGACGGATATGGACGAGCTGTGGATCGACGGCGAGTTGCTGGTGAAGAACGGACAGGAGGCGGCGAGCCGGTTCCAGCGTCACAAGACGACCCGCGCCATGGCGGCGGGCAAGCATCCGTTCAAGCTGGTGTTCAACAATATGGTCAAGCACGGCTGGCCGAACGACTGGAATGAGATCACGTTTTTCGTGAAGGCTCCGGGGGCGGACAGGTATGTGCGGGTGAGTCCGTCGCAGCTGTCGCACGAGGTGAAGTAGCGTCACCGGTCTGTGAGATTTTCGAGCGGCTGCCGTCCAAAAGGACGGCAGCCGCTTTTTTAGTTTGCGGCTCGTTCGGGTTCCCGGTCCTTTCTCTGGCGTTGGGGTGAAGCTCCGGCCGACCTACCGTTGCGGGAACTGTTTCGGTCCCGGAGCCGGTGAAGGGGGTTTCCGAGCTTGCCGAGGGTTGCAGCCGTTAACTTCGCTCCGCTCGTTTTTGGCTTCGCCTTTCTCGGGCTTGCTCGCCAAAGTCCGCCAGCGGCCTCTGGCCTCGCCACGCCGCTCGATTCTCCTCGCCGCTCGGCCATAGGGTAGTTACAGCCCGGACGGAGTGCCCGCGGCACCTGGCAGCGTCGATTCGCCGGAGATGGCTCCGGGGCCCGCGACCTAAGGTCGCCGAAAGCTAAAGTCCCCGTGTCAGCAGCTTTTCGGCGGTGTGTTTTCGGGTCGCAGCGCTGTCGTTGGCCGTTTTATGGGCCTGCCGACCGAGATATACGCCGCCTTATGGCGGGCCTCCGCTATTGGCGAAGTAAACTCCCGGATCGAGTGCTGAGCGGCACCGGCCCGCTCGCTGACGCGGTAAGATGTTGCGCGAAAAGCGCGACTTACAAGAGTCGCCGGGGCCGCCGCCAGCGCCTTCGGCGCTCGCCCCCAGGCGGCGGCCCGAATCGGGTAGTTACAGCCAGTAAGACAGGCAACGCCTGCGCGTTAGCGGCGTCGCGCCCCGTGAGGGGCGTGGGCGCGACGAAAACGAGTGATTGAAAAGCTGAGCTCCCGCGTGAGCTGCGGCATTTGTGCCTGGCCGCAAAGCGGCCTCGCCTGGTGGCGGCGGCCCGAGTACAAGATACCGAGTAGTCGTATTTCCCGCGTCCGCGGGGGCTTAGTGCGCGCGGCTTTCAGCCGTCGGGGGGCGACACAAGGCCGGATACGACAGAGCACATAGCTTCAGTCCGAAATAAGGGAACGACTAGTTGAGCTTCCGTATTAGCGGCGTCGCGCCCCGTGAGGGGCGTGGGCGCGACGAATACGAGCGAGCGAAAAGTGCGATCCGTGAGGATCGCCGGCCCTGCGCGCTGGCGCCAAAGGCACCACCCCCGAAACGCGCAGGCCGAACCCGAAAAAGCGAGTAGCCGAGTCCTTTTGTGCAATCCGCAGGATTGCCGGGCCCGCCGCCAGACGCCGAAGTCGTCTGCCCGGAGACAGCGGCCCGTACAGGGTAATTACAGCCAACAATACAGGCAACGGCTGCGCGTCAACCGGCTGGCGGGTGCCGCGAAGCGGCGACGAGGAGAGTGGCTGTAATCCATGGAGCGCGTTTACAGCGGGCAATGGTCCGTATCGGGACGGTGAGCAGAGCGTAAAAGGACGTCTGTGGAACCGCTCGGTTTGTTACGGAGGTACGGCGTGGTATCCGGTGACGGGCGAACGCTACTCTTCATCAGGGGTTTTCTTCAATGGCAATAACGGTTCGAACTGGACTTCGGCGACCAAAGGAACAATGGCTTTTTACTTTTATTACAACAATGTGTATATCAACATTTACAGCTTTACGGACAACGGCTATTACCGGGCTTACGGTTTTTCCGTCCGCTGCGTACGGGAGTGACGGGGATACGGAAGGGGAGAGGGGGCGCTCCTCCGAAAACGGATGGTTTAACGGGCCGCGTTTTTGCTTATCTTTGCTTTTAAGATGAAACGCGAAAAAATATCCCATTACATAAAACCCTCTTTCTGGGTTTTCCTGCTGATCGCGGCGCTGCTGTGGTACGGCGATAAGCTGGGCGGGCGGTATACCACGGAGGTCGTGGTGCCCATCGAGGTGCGGAACGACTTCTCGTCGAAGCTCTGGATCGAACAGCCGCTGGGCCAGGTGAACTGCCGCGTCGAGGGGATCGGCGGCAAACTGATGGCGTACAAGCTGAAGATGGTGGATCGGGCGGTGATCCCGATGTCCCAGCTGACGCTGGTGCCGGTGCGCGGGCAGGATCGGGTGTTCCGCGTGGACAAGAGTTCGCTGACGGGGGCGCTGGCTGCGGCGGTCAAGGACTTGCGCATCCATGAGATACTGGACACGGCGCTGACCATCGGCGTGTCGCCGGTCGAGATCCGGCGGATGCCGGTGCGCAGCCGCATCGAGCTGGGTACGGCGCGGCAGTATATGCTGGTGGACGGGATCGTTTTCGACCCCGACTCGGTGGCTGTGCGGGGGCCGCGGGTGGTGCTGGATTCGATGGAGGCGGTCTTCACGCGGCGGCGGAAATACAAAGACCTGAAAGCCTCCGTGGCGGGGCGGATCGACCTGGAACAGCGGTACGGGGTGCTGCTCTCGGACAAACAGGTGGATTACCGGGCCGAGGTGGTGCCGTTCACGCAGCATACGCTGGAGCTGCCGGTGCGGGTCGATAATGTGCCTGAAGGGATGCAGGCCACGATCGTGCCTTCGAGGGTGACGGTGGTGGTCAATGTGCCGCTGAGGGATTACGAGCGTATCCGCGAGGAGCGGCTGCATGCCTGCGTAGACTATAACCAGGTGCGGGAGGAGGAGAGCGGCAAGTGCGCGGTGCGGATCGACTCGTTGCCGGCGGGGACGGAGGTGATGCGGGTGGAGCCGCAGTTCGTGGAAACTTTTTTCACGCGGCGGTGATGGGCCGGCTGTTGCGTGTGGGGCTGACGGGGGGGATCGGCAGCGGGAAAAGCACGGTGGCGCGGCTGCTGGAGTTGAGGGGGGCGGAGGTCTATGCGGCGGACGACCGGGCCAAGGTGCTGATGGTGTCGGACGGCTCGCTGCGGGAGGGGATCGCCGGGATTTTCGGGCCGGAGGCGTATCTGCCGGACGGTTCGGGTCTGGACCGGGCTCGTATCGCTGCGCAGGCGTTCGGGGACAGCGAGAAGCTGGCGGCGCTGAACGCGCTGGTGCATCCGGCGGTGGAGCGGGATTTCACGGCGTGGGCTTCGGCGCGGGACGGGGCTGCGGATCGGCCGGCGTACTTGGTGGAGGAAGCGGCGGTGCTGGTCGAGTCGGGAGGCTGGCGGCGGATGGACTGCATCGTGGTGGTAACGGCCCCGCTGGAGGTGAGGCTGGAACGGGTGATGCGCCGCGACGGAGTGTCGCGCGAGGCGGCGATGGGGCGCATCCGGGCCCAGATGGACGAACGGGAACGGCTGGGATATGCGGATCATGTGGTTGTGGCGGACGACCGGCGGCTGCTGATCCCGCAGGTGACTGAGTTGCACGAGGCTTTGTGCCGGGCGGGCGAGCGGATTTAGGATTTTTTGCCTACATTTGTGCCGGGATCGCATAAAAATGTAATTTCTTAACAATTAGATACGATTATGGAATTAAAGGAGATTTTGGCAATATCGGGCGCGCCGGGGCTGTATAAGTACGTGGCCCAGGGAAAGGGCGGCATTATTGTCGAATCGCTGGCGGATGGCCGCCGCACGATGGTGGGCGGAGCGACGAAGGTGAGCGCGCTGGGCGACATCGCGGTGTTCACGCAGACGGCGGAGGTGGCGCTGGGGGATGTGCTCCAGTCGGTTTACGATAAGAATGCGGGCAAGCCGGTGGCGCTGGCTTCGAAGGCCGCCCCGGAGGAGCTGAAGGCGTTCATGGTGTCGGTGCTGCCGGATTACGATACGGATCGGGTGCACAATTCGGATATCAAGAAGATCGCCCAATGGTATAACGCGCTGGTCGCTGCGGGAATGACTTCGTTCAAGGCTGCCGAAGAAGAGGCGGAGGCGGCGGGCGAGGCTGCCGAGGTTCCGGCGGAGGCGCCGAAAAAGAAGGCTCCGGCGAAGAAACCGGCTGCCGCCGGCGCGGCGGCCAAGCGGGCACCGAAGGCGGAGAGCCGTTCGAAGGCCCCGGCGGCACGGAGCACAACGGCGCGCAAAGCGCAGTAGTTTAGGTCTTTACGCGGACTTATTTCTCGACTCTTTCCCCTTTTCCGGGGTAGTATTAGACGGTGCAGCAGGCCGACATTCGGTCTGCTGCACCGTTTTTATCGGGGCGGGGCGAAAACTCCGTTTTTCCCGTGAACCGGGAAATATCTATCTTTGACGGGACAGGAATTATGGCTAAGATACTGATTATAGACGACGAAGAGCGGCTGCGCGGGCTGCTGGCGCGGATCATCGGACTGGAGGGCTACGATGTGGCGCAGGCCGGGGATTGCGCTGCGGGGCTGAAAATGCTCGAACGGTACGACCCCGATGTGGTGTTGTGCGACGTGAAGCTGCCGGACGGCAACGGCGTGGAGATGGTGGGCCAGATAAAGGCGGCCGCACCGGCCGCGGAGGTTATCCTGCTGACGGCCTACGGCAATATTCCCGATGGCGTGCAGGCCATCAAGAACGGCGCGTTCGACTATATCACCAAGGGTGACGACAACAACAAGATACTTCCCCTGTTGAGCCGGGCGGCGGAAAAGGCCGGGATGCAGCGGCGGCTGGCGCGTATCGACAGCAAACTCTCCGCGGAGCATTCGTTCGACCGGATCATCGGGAAGTCCGAAGCCATGCGGCAGGCGGTGGAGCTGGCCCGGAAGGTGGCCGCCACGGACGCGTCGGTGCTGCTCACGGGCGAAACGGGAACGGGCAAGGAGGTCTTTGCGCAAGCGATCCACCACGCCAGCCCGCGGGCCAAGGGGGCGTTCGTCGCCGTCAACTGCTCGGCGTTTTCGAAAGACCTGCTCGAAAGCGAACTTTTCGGGCACCGGGCGGGCAGCTTCACGGGTGCCACCAAAGATAAAAAGGGGTTGTTCGAAGAGGCCGACAAGGGTACGCTGCTGCTCGACGAGATCGGCGAAATGCCGGTGGAGTTGCAAGCCAAGCTGCTGCGCGTGCTCGAAAGCGGGGAGTTCATCAAGGTGGGCGAGACCCGGCCCACGAAAACCGATGTGCGCATCATCGCCGCCACGAACCGCGACC
This sequence comes from uncultured Rikenella sp., assembly GCA_947627885.1. GTDB lineage: Bacteria > Bacteroidota > Bacteroidia > Bacteroidales > Rikenellaceae > Rikenella. The sequence goes on along the minus strand of CANQXP010000035.1, from coordinate 11,303 downwards.
TCCGGAAGGAGATCGCCGCGGGGAATTTCCGCGAAGACCTCTATTTCCGGCTGTCGGTTTTCTGTATCTGCCTGCCGTCGCTGCGCGAGAGGCGGGGCGACATTCCGGAATACATTCGTTTTTTCGCGGCGCATTTCGCCGATAAGATGGGGCGGCGGATCGAGCGGATCGACGATGCCTATATCGCCGCCCTGCAACGCTACACGTGGCAGGGCAATGTGCGCGAGTTGCGTAACGTCGTCGAACGCAGCCTGATTATGGCCGAGGGCAACGCCCTGACGGCGGACTGCCTGTCGCCCGAATTCCGCACGTCGAAAAGCGCGGAAGCTGCCGTCGATTCGCTGGCGCTCAACGACCTGGAGCGCAGTCATATCCTCAAAGTGCTCGAAACTACGCACGGGAACAAGGCCGAGGCTGCCCGGCTGTTGGGCATAGGCATCGCCACGCTGTACCGCAAACTGGAGAGTTACGGGGTGAAATAGCCGTCCCGCCTTATCATTCCGAGAGGGCCGCACTATCATTTTGATAGTGCGGCCCTCTTTTTTTGCGTACATGTCGAATTTTCAACTGCTTGTCTGATAATGTATTATGCCTGATTCGCGGGTTTTGGCACCTCCTTCGTATAGTCGGGACGACCGACCGAGCGGAAGATCCGGACCGGACGCTGCGCGGCCGCGTAAAAAGTTGTTTAACGCTAAACCCACAAGTGAATGAATACGATGATCCTTTTTCTCCTGCTTTGCGCCCTCGGGACGCTCTGCTACTGGTTTTTCTTCAAATGCGTCGACTGGTTCGAAAAAATTTAGGGCGAAATGTTTACAGTGCTGCTTATCCTGAGCATCGTCGGGTTCCTGTACCTGATGTACGTGCTTGTCAAACCCGAAAAATTCTGATTGTCGGAACCGAATAACTCGAATAAATGAATACGGAAATTTTAGGCGTAATCTTGCAATGGACGCTGCTGGTGGCGCTGTGCTACCCGCTGGGGCGATACATTGCCAAAGTGTACCGGGGCGAGCGCACATGGCTCGATTTCATGGCGCCCCTCGAACGCAGGATATATAAAATCTGCGGCATCGACCCGGACGAGGAGATGAACTGGAAGAAGTTCCTGAAAGCTTTGCTGACGGTCAACCTCTTCTGGTTCTTCTGGGGGATGCTGCTGCTGGTCTGCCAGGGCTGGCTGCCGCTCAATCCCGACGGCAACCCGGGGCAGTCGCCCGACCTGGCTTTCAATACCTGCATCTCGTTCATGGTGAATTGCAACTTGCAGCACTACAGCGGTGAAACGGGGCTGAGCTACTTTACGCAGCTGTTCGTCATCATGCTGTTCCAGTTCGTCACCGCCGCCTGCGGCATGGCCGCCATGGCGGGGATCATGAAGGCGCTGGCGGCCAAATCCACCCAGACGATCGGCAACTTCTGGGTGTTCCTGACCAGGAGCGTGACGCGCATCCTGATGCCGCTGTCGCTGCTGGTCGGCATCCTGCTGATCGTCAACGGGACGCCGATGTCGTTCGACGGCCGGCAGACGCTGACCACGCTCGAAGGTGAGGAACAGGTTATCTCCCAAGGCCCGACGGCGGCCATCGTGCCGATCAAACAGCTCGGAACCAACGGCGGCGGCTATTTCGGGGTCAACTCGTCCCATCCGCTGGAGAACCCGAACGCTTTTACCAACATCCTCGAATGCTGGTCGATCCTGATCCTGCCGATGGCCATGGTCTTTGCCTTCGGATTCTATACCCGCCGGCGCCGGCTGGCCGCGTGGATCTTCGCCGTGATGCTCTTCGCCTACACGGCGGGGGTGGTCTGCTCGGTATGGCAGGAGACGGGCGGCAGCAAACAGATTACGGAAATGGGCATCGCCCAGGATATGGGCTCGATGGAGGGCAAGGAGATCCGCATCGGTCCGGCCGCTTCGGCCATGTGGGGCATGACCACCACCGTCACCTCCAACGGGTCGGTCAATTCGATGCACGATTCGCAGACTCCTCTCAGCGGTATGCTGCAAATGCTCAACATGCAGATCAACTGCTGGTTCGGCGGCGTCGGCGTGGGGTGGATGAACTACTTCGCGTTCCTGATCGTCGCGGTCTTTATCAGCGGTCTGATGGTGGGCCGAACGCCCGAGTTCCTCGGGCATAAGGTCGAGGCGAGGGAGATGAAGATCGCCACGATGGTGGTGCTGATGCATCCTTTTCTGATCCTTGTCGGCACGGGCATTGCGGCCGCGCTGGCCGCCGCCGATCCGGGGATCGGGTGGCTGAACAACCCATCGTTCCACGGCCTGAGCGAAATGCTCTACGAATTCACCTCGTCGGCGGCCAACAACGGGTCGGGCTTCGAGGGGCTGGGCGACAACACGCCGTTCTGGAATATCTCGACCGGCATCGCCCTGATTATGGGCCGCTACTTCCCGATCGTGGGACAGGTGGCCATCGCGGGCCTGCTGGCTTCGAAGAAGTTCATTCCGGAGAGCGCCGGAACGCTCAAAACCGATACGGGCACCTTTTCGGTGATGACCTTCGCCGTGATCCTTATTGTGGCGGCCCTGGCGTTTTTTCCGGCGCTGGCCCTGGGCCCTGTCGCCGATTATCTGACCTTCTGATAATGTTATGACTATGAAAAGAGACAGAAACAATTCCCTGTTCGACCGCGGGTTGCTGATCCGAAGCCTGCGCGCCTCGTTCGCCAAGCTCGACCCGCGCACGATGGTCAAGAACCCGATCATGTTCACGGTCGAGGCGGTCACATTCGTGATGTTGCTGCTGATCGTGTGGATCGCCGTGACGGGCAACACGTCGCAGGGGTCGCTGGCCTATAATATCGTCGTTTTCGTGGTGCTCTTGGCCACGGTGCTGTTCGCCAACTTCGCCGAGTCCATCGCCGAGGCGCGCGGAAAGGCGCAGGCCGACTCGCTGCGCAAAACGCGGGAGGAGACGCCGGCCAAGCGCGTAGGCAAGGATGGCCGCACGCAGGTCGTCAGCAGTTCGGCCCTGCGACAGGGCGATGTTTTCGAATGCGTGGCGGGGGACACGATCGCCGCCGACGGCGAGATCGTCGAAGGGCTGGCCTCGATCGACGAGAGCGCCATCACGGGCGAGTCGGCCCCGGTGATCCGCGAGGCGGGCGGCGACAAGAGTTCCGTCACGGGCGGCACGCGGGTGCTCTCCGACCGCATCCTGGTCGAGGTGACGGCCAAACCGGGCGAGAGTTTCCTCGACAAGATGATCGCCCTGGTGGAGGGCTCGTCGCGCCAGAAAACGCCGAACGAGATCGCCCTGACGATCCTGCTGGCGGGTTTCACGCTGGTGTTCGTGATCGTCTGCGCGACGCTCAAGCCGTTCGCCGACTATGTGGGCGCGAACATCACGGTAGCGGCGTTCATCTCGCTGTTCGTCTGCCTGATCCCGACCACCATCGGGGGGCTGCTGTCGGCCATTGGCATCGCCGGCATGGATCGCGCCCTGCGTGCCAACGTCATCACCAAGTCGGGCAAGGCTGTGGAGACGGCCGGGGACATCGACACGCTGCTGCTGGACAAGACCGGCACGATCACCGTGGGCAACCGCAAGGCCACGCGCTTTTATCCGGTCGAGGGGATCGGTAAGGAGGCTTTCGTCCGCCTGTGCGTGCTCTCGTCGGTGGCCGACCAGACCCCGGAGGGCAAGTCCGTGGTCGAACTGGGGGCCGCCGAAGGAATCCGTATCGACCCGATGGACATGATGGGCGTGCGGATGGTGAAATTTACCGCCGAGACTAAATGTTCGGGGGTGGACATGCCTGACGGCCGCCGCATCCGCAAGGGCGCGGCCGAGGCGATCCTCCGTATGGCCGCCGAAGCCGGGTATCCCTGCCCGGCGGGCACCGAAGAGACGGTGCGCGGCATTTCGGAAAACGGGGGCACTCCGCTGATCGTCTGCGAGGACGACCGGATCCGGGGCGTGATCGAGTTGCAGGACATCATCAAGACGGGTATCCGCGAACGTTTCGAGCGGCTGCACAAGATGGGTGTAAAGACGGTCATGGTCACGGGCGACAACCCGCTGACGGCGAAGTATATCGCCGAAAAAGCGGGGGTGGACGACTTTATCGCCGAGGCCCGGCCGGAGGACAAGCTCGAATACATCCGCCGCGAACAGCGGTCGGGCAAGCTGGTGGCCATGATGGGCGACGGGACTAACGATGCCCCGGCGCTGGCGCAGGCCGACGTGGGCGTGGCGATGAACAGCGGCACGCAGGCCGCCAAGGAGGCGGGCAACATGGTCGACCTGGACAACGACCCGACCAAACTGATCGAGATCGTCGAGATCGGCAAACAGCTGCTGATGACGCGCGGCACGCTCACGACCTTCTCCATCGCCAACGACGTGGCCAAGTATTTCGCCATCGTCCCGGCCCTGTTCATCGCGTCGATCCCGTCGCTGGGGGCCCTGAACATCATGCACCTGCACTCGCCCGAAAGCGCGATCCTTTCGGCGGTGATCTTCAACGCGGTCATCATCCCGCTGCTGATCCCGCTGGCGCTCAGGGGCGTGGCGTACAAACCGATCGGGGCTTCGGCCCTGCTGCGCCGCAACCTCTTCCTCTACGGGCTCGGCGGCATCGTCGTCCCCTTCATCGGCATCAAGCTGATCGACCTGTTCATCAGTATGTTCTTTTAATTCGTGCAACCATGAAAAATTTTTGGATTTCCATCAAAATAACGCTGGCGATGTGTGTCGTGCTCGGCGTGGGGTATGTCCTTGTCCTCCGGCTCGCGGCGGCCGTAGCGTCGCCCAACGGCGGGGAGGCCGAAACGGTCGCGCTCGACGGTAAAGTCGTCGGGGCGGCCAACGTCGGCCAGTCGTTCACCGACATCCGCTACTTCTGGGGCCGCCCGTCGGCCGTGGATTACAACGGCGGCGGCTCGGGCGGCAGCAACAAGGGTACGGCCAACCCCGAATACCTGGCCGAAGTGGAGCAGCGCGTGCAGGATTTCCTGACGGCGCATCCCTACCTTTCACGCGACGAGGTGCCTTCCGAAATGGTGACGGCCAGCGGTTCGGGGCTCGATCCGGACATTTCGCCCCGGGGGGCGCAGGTGCAGGTCAGCCGCGTGGCTGCGGCCCGCGGCCTCGATACCGCCGTAGTGCGGCGTCTGGTCGATTCGCTGACGCAGGGGCCGTGGCTGGGGCTGTTCGGCACGAGCAAGGTGAACGTGCTCCGGCTGAACGTGGCGCTGGATGAGATGCAACCCGTCGGGACGCCGGGGCAGGTGGAGCGAACCACCGGCACCGACGGCGGTTCCGAGAGCGACTCCACGCTGACCAAGTAAATTCCACTCTAATAATCCGATTGAAAAATGAATGACTTTGTAAAACGCCGGATAGTTGTTTCAATTACCGCTCTGGCTATGGCCTTTTCTACGCCCGTATCGCATGCGCAGGAGAAACCGGGCGGAGTCCGGTTCTCGGGCGGCACCGACCTGGTGAGCACCTACCTTTGGCGCGGCGTCTACGAAAGCGGCCCCGCTTTCCAGCCGGTGCTGACCCTGACTGCCGGGAATTTCTCGGCCACCGCATGGGGCTCGGTCGATTTCGACAACAAGTATAAGGAGATGGACTTGACGCTGGCCTACACGCTCGGCCCGGTGACCCTTTCGCTGGCCGACCTCTATTGGACGGGCCACGCGGACGACCGCTATTTCATCTTCGACGACCGCTCGCCCCACCGCATCGAGGTGGGCGCCAGTTGGGTGGTTTCGGAAAAAGTGCCCGTTACGCTGTCGTGGTACACGATCCTGTTCGGCGCGGCGGACGTGAACGATAAGGGCGAACGTGCCTATGCCTCGTATTTCGAAGTGGCTTATCCTTTCAGGGTGAAGACCGTCGACCTGAAAGCCGGGGTGGGCGTGGTTCCCTGGAATGCGGCGGCGACCTATGCCACCGGCGACCGGGGGTTCTGTGTGCAGAACGTTTTCCTCAATGCCGGGAAATCATGGAATATCAAGGGTGCGGATTCGATGTCGATCGGGTTTTCCACCGAACTGAGCTGGAACCCGGCGCTGGAGGACGTGAACTTCGTGGGTCGGATCTCCTTTCGGATGTAGCGATATGGAGAAACAAGACAGCGTCAAACGGTTTCTGGAGCTGATCCGGCGTTCGCACCGCGGCAAGTTCAAGGTCTACATCGGCATGAGCGCCGGGGTGGGCAAGACTTACCGCATGTTGCAGGAGGCTCGCCAACTGCTCGACGCGGGCGTGGACGTGCGCATCGGGTATATCGAAACGCACGGCCGCGCGGAAACGGAAGCCCTCGTCGAAGGGCTTCCGCTGGTGCCGCGCCGCAAGCTCTTCTACAAGGGCAAGGAGCTGGAGGAGATGGATACGCAGGCGGTGCTGAACCTGCATCCGGAGATCGTCATCGTGGACGAGCTGGCCCACACCAATATCGAGGGCAGCGGAAATCCCAAGCGCTGGCAGGATGTGATGCGGATCCTCGATGCGGGGATCAGCGTCATCACGGCGGTGAACATCCAGCATATCGAGGGGCTGAACGAGGCTGTCGAGGAGATCACGGGGGTCGAGGTGCGCGAGCGGATCCCGGACAGCGTGCTGGCGATGGCGGACGAGGTGGTGAACATCGACCTGACGGCGGACGAGTTGATCGACCGCCTCAAGGCGGGGAAAATCTACAAGGCGGACAAGATCGCGGCGGCGCTGGGCAATTTCTTCACGCAGGACAACCTGCTCCAACTGCGCGAACTGGCCCTCAAAGAGGTCGCCCTGCGGGTGGAGAAGAAGGTCGAGAACCAGATCACGGAGGGCGACAAATTCCGGCGCGACAAGCTGGTGGCGGTGATAGACAGCAGCGAAAAGCGCGCCCGGCGCGTGATCCGCAAGACGGCGCGCATGGCCACGCACCTGAATGCTGCCTTTACGGTATTGTACGTGCAGGGCGACCGCGAAGCCGGCGACCGTATATCGCTGGCCAACCAACGTTACCTGATTAATAACCTGGACCTGGCGGCGGAACTCGGCGGCGAGATCCGCCGGATACGTTCCAATTCGCCGGTCGCGGCCATCATCGGGTTTTGCCGGGAGCAAAAAATCAATATCGTTTGCATCGGACGTCCCGAATTTTCGTTATTATCGCTGTTGAAAAGCGCGTTCACTCTCCGGCGGCTCGTCGGGCGGCTGTCGCGCATGAATATCGACCTGGTTATCTTTTCGTGAGACTATGAGAATACAAAGGAGAATCACGCTGGGGATCGGCGTCCTGTTCGCCATGATCCTGCTGCTGGGCGTCCTGTCGGTCAGCTATGTGCGCCAGCTGTCCGAAGCGACGGGGACGATCCTCGCCGACAATTACAATTCGTTGCAGTACGCCGGGGATATGCTCCGCACGCTCAACGTCACGGGTCAGGACTCCCTGTCGCGGCAGGCGCTCCGGCGGAGCCTCGCCCTGCAACAGGCGAATATCACCGAAGCCAGCGAAGGGGAATCGACCGCGGCGCTCGAACGGCATATCGCCACGCTCAGCGATCCGGTCACCGAAGCCGAGATCCGGACTGTCCGCGAGGATTTGTTCCGGATCATGGAGCTGAATATGGCGGCCATCCGCGCCAAGAGCGCGGAGGTGAAAGGGCGCGCCGACTCTGTGATGTGGTGGCTGATTGTGGCGGCGGCATTATGCGTTTCGGCCGCCGGGGCCATTTTGGTGTGGTTCCCGCGGTTGGTGCTCCGGCCGATCGACGCGCTGAAAAAGGGTATCACTGAGATCGCGAACCACAATTACGGGCAGCGGCTCGATTTTCCGGGCAACCGGGAGTTCGAATCGGTGGCTGAGTCGTTCAACGACATGGCTGCCAAACTCGACGAGTATCGCCGAAGCTCGCTCGACGACCTGATGACGGCCAAAAAGCGCATCGAGGCGATCGTCAACACGCTGCACGAGCCGATCGTGGGGCTGGGGCCCGACCGCAAGATACTTTTCATGAACCGGGAGGCGCTCTCGGTGCTGAACCTGCGCGAAGAGGTCGTGGGCCGCAACGCTACGGAGGTGGCTCTTTCCAACGATCTGCTGCGCAGGCTGGTGCGGGGCCTTTACGACGAGAAGAAGGGGGCGGACGGCGAGCCGCTGAAGATCTATGCCGACAACAAGGAGAGTTATTTCCAGGTCGAGAACACGCCGCTCCACATTACCGGCGTGGGCGGCGGCGAACGCCAGTTCGTCGGCAACCTGATTATCCTGAACAACATTACGAAGTTCAAGGAGCTGGACTCGGCCAAAACCAATTTCATCTCGACGGTTTCGCACGAGATGAAAACCCCTATTTCGTCGATCCTGATGAGCCTGCAACTGCTGGGAGACAACCGCCTCGGACAGCTCAACGACGAACAGAAACAGCTGCTCGGCAGCATCGGGGAGAGCAGCGACCGCCTGCTTTCGATCACGGGCGAGCTGCTGAATATGACGCAGATCGAAACGGGGAAACTCCAACTGATGCCCAAGATAACCAAACCGATCGAATTGATCGACTACGCGGTCAAGGCCACGCAGGTGCTGGCCGAGCGGTTCTGCTGCTTTGTGGAGGTGGATTATCCCGATAAGATATCGAAACTTTTCGTCGATAACGAGAAGATCGCGTGGGTCATCACCAACCTGCTGTCGAACGCCATCCATCATTCCCCTGAGAATTCGCGCATCATCGTGGGGGCTGTGCAGCGCGAGAAGGCGGTGGAGATATATGTGCAGGATTTCGGCCGGGGCATCGATCCGCGCTACCACGAGAGTATCTTCGACCGCTATTTCCGCGTGCCGGGCACCAAGGTGCAGGGCAGCGGGCTGGGCCTCGCCATCTCGAAGGAGTTTGTCGAAGCGCACGGCGGAACGATCCGGGTCGAAAGCGAGATCGGCAAGGGCAGCCGTTTCTCGATCGTGCTTCCCGCATAGCCTGTTGCCGTCCGAACCGTCGCTGCGTATATCTTGAAAGCATTTCGCCCGGCACCCAAAGGTGCCGGGCGAAATGTTTTAAAAGGGTGTTCGTTCAAATGCCGCAAGTGACAAAAACAGGGTTTTGCCGTAGTATTTATTCAGATAATTCTTTATATTTGAGAAACTACTAACACCCCCGGGCGGTTACGCCCTCCCTAACTTCTACCACTATGCGAACGTTCACTAAAACACTTGCCAGTGTGCTGGCCGGGTGCGGCTTATTTGTCACTGCCGTACAGGCACAGACCTCCCCCGCCTCTTTGAATGAGGCTCTCTACAGCTCCGTATGCGAACGGGTGCAGGCACCGTTGGTCTTCTCCACGCGCGATACCGTGTTTGCTCTCTCTTTGCCTCAGGATGAACCCGCAGAGGTTTATATACAGCTTACCGTAGGCAAGAATGGTAAAGTGAAAGAAAAGCTCACCCGTGTCCATGCCAACCATATCGCAGGATATGTGGCTCCGGCGTTTATCGCGGCTACGAAAGAGATGAAAGTCGATAAAGGATTACTGACTGGCATTACGGGTAAAGATACCTCGCTGTTGCTGACTTTTCCGATGGAATATCAGTGCGTCTATGACACGATTAATAAGGAATGGCCGATCACTATTGACGGGGCTGCACTAATGCCATTTTATTCTCTTTCTGCACCGGGTCACCTGAAACGTCCCATTACTGTCCACGAAAGAGAACAGAGAATACACAATTGGTCGCCTGTGGATGCAGCACAACAACTGTATATTCAAGCTGAACCTACCCGCGTATGGTACTATCTGGCCTTTATTCAAAGCCAGCCGGAATAAGAGACACCGCCGCTGCGGATATTCCGGCGGCCGGCGGCGAGGAACGGAAGGCGATCGCGATCCTTACGGTGTGGGTATAAAAAAAGGTTTTCTTCCGAAAGGAAGAAAACCCTTGCTGTATAAGATAATGTAGGCTAAGCATCGATATTGGCGTATTTGGCGTTCCGCTCGATGAACTCGCGCCGGGGCGGCACGTCGTCGCCCATCAGCATCGAGAATATCCGGTCGGCTTCGGCCGCGCTCTCGATGGTCACCTGGCGCAGGATCCGGCTCTCCGGGTTCATGGTGGTCTCCCACAGCTGCTCGGCGTTCATTTCCCCCAGACCTTTGTAACGCTGGGTATGGACGCCTTTGGTACCGAACTCCTCGATGGCGGCCAGACGCTCTTCGTCGGTCCAGCAGTAGCGCTGCTTCTGGTTCCCCTTCTTGACGAGGTAGAGCGGCGGCGTGGCGATATACAGGTGCCCGTTCTGGATAATGTCGGGCATCCGGCGGAAAAAGAAGGTCATGATCAGCGTGGCGATGTGGCTCCCGTCCACGTCGGCATCGGTCATGATAATCACCTTGCCATACCGCAGCTTGCTCAGGTTGAGCGCCTTGCTGTCCTCCTCGGTGCCGATGGTCACCCCCAGCGCCGTGAAGATGTTCTTGATCTCCTCGTTGTCGTACATCTTGTGGTCGGTAGCTTTCTCTACGTTCAGGATCTTACCGCGCAGCGGCATGATGGCCTGGAACGTGCGGTCGCGCCCCTGTTTGGCCGTCCCGCCTGCGGAGTCCCCCTCGACGAGGAACATTTCGGTGCGTTCCATGTCCCGCGACGAACAGTCGGCCAGTTTGCCCGGCAGTCCGGAGCCGGACAGTACCGTCTTGCGCTGCACCAGATCGCGGGCCTTCCGCGCCGCCGTCCTTGCCGTAGCGGCAAGAATAACCTTTTGCACGATAGCCTTCGCGTCCTTCGGGTTCTCCTCCAAATAATTGGACAGCGCCGTAGATACCGCAGCATCCACCGCCCCCGCCACTTCGGAGTTTCCGAGTTTGGTCTTGGTCTGCCCTTCGAACTGCGGCTCGGCCACCTTGACCGAGATAATCGCCGTCAACCCTTCGCGGAAGTCGTCCCCGCTGATCTCGAACTTGAGTTTCGAGAGCATGCCGCTGTCATCGGCATACTTTTTCAAGGTTCGGGTCAGCCCGCGGCGGAACCCGGTCAGGTGTGTCCCCCCTTCGATCGTATTGATGTTGTTCACGTAGGTGTGGACGTTCTCGCTGAAGCCCGTGTTGTACTGCAAAGCCACTTCGATCGGCACCCCGTCCTTTTCCCCGGTGATGTGGATGGTCTCCTCGATCAGCGGTTCGCGGTTGCCGTCCAGGAATTTGACGAACTCCTTAAGTCCCTCCTGCGAGTAGTAGTTGTCGTGGCGGTATTCCCCCGTCTCCTCGTCCTTCTCGCGCTTGTCGGTGATATTGAGGTGTATCCCTTTGTTGAGGTACGCCAACTCGCGCAGCCGCGAGTTGAGGATG